>QWOR01000054.1 GCA_003669575.1 Planctomycetota bacterium
AGACGACCTCGATGTCGGTCCAGCCAACCCCCTTGGTGAAGCCGGTACCAAGCGTCTTCATCACGGCTTCTTTCGCCGCCCAGCGACCGGCGTAGTGCTGCAGAGCGGCTTTGCGCTGCTGGCAGTAACGAATTTCCTGCTCGGTAAAGACTCGCTGGAGAAAGAGTTCGCCGTGTCGCTCGATCATTTCGCCGATGCGAGGGACTTCGATGATGTCGGTGCCCAGTCCAATGATCATGAGCGAGTGAGTTCCGTGCGGAGTCAGGGACTGTTGAAGTGACGGGCTACTGTTGGCCAGCGTCACTGCTGGGCAGACTATCGAAATCGGGAGTCTTCTTCATCTGTTGATAGACCGCACGGCTGGTTGCAACGCTGACAATGGCTGCGATCAACAGCTCAATCGACCACAGTGCAAGCGGGCGAATCCGGAGGAGCAGCGGTGAATTCATCCGCCGACGCTGGTAGTCGGTGAAGGTCGGCACGAGGGCCTTGGCCAGTTCCTTCTGCAGCTGGAGCGAGCGGGCGACTTCTTCGGGAGAGCCCACGGCTTTTGGCATCGGGATCATCGGCATCCGTTGTGCGGTGGCCAGCTTGAGTTCGGTGAAGCCCCAATGGGCCAGAAGGAGCAGTGTCCCGAGGGTAACCCCGAGACTCACCGCACCGATGAGCCGCAGAGAGCGTACGCCCTGCCTTACCGCTGCCCAGGTACAGACGAACGCCAAACAGCCAGCCAGAGCCCACGAGTGCAGTCCAAGAAACTTGACCCGCGAGGGCATCGCGTCGAACACAGGGGCGAGCAACAGGCCTCCGACGACACAGATCCCCAACCACTTGAGGTAGGACGGGGCTGGGGGCTGGCTGTCGGTCGGGAGATGGCTCGGAGCCGATTCGCTCGACATCGGATGGCCTTCAGAGAGAGACCTGCGAGGCTACTTCTTCAACGGTTCCAGTTGCTCAAGCGGCAACCTGGCGAGGTATTCCCAGCTGTAGATTCCGGTGTCATGGTTGTCGGACCAGGTGATTTTCAGAGCGTAGTTGCCGCTGTACTTCATCGCACTGGGAGCGACATCCTCGGGGACCATGGCGGGATTCACGATCCGCTCGCCCGTGAACTCGTCGACGCATCCCGCACAGGGGCAAAGCAGCCGCAAATCACGGAAACCGATGCGTGTAAGCGGGGCATTCGGCCACTCGATCTCAAAAACGCGTTGCTCGCGAATGGCTTTGAGATTCTTGGGGAGTACGGGCTGAGTCATCGATGACCTTCTGATTTGGGCGGCCTTGCATGCTACCCCGCACTCGGTTCAACCTCAATCGGGTCACCGCACTCGACGCCAGAGAAGAGTCCAGGAAATCGATGCCTCCTCTCCAATTTCATCACCAGTGGGAAACAGCACACCAAGGACTGACTGGCGGATGGTTTGCTCGCATTTCGACCGACAAACGTATACTCTTTCGAGTCCGTTGGGCGATCTGCCCGGGGCAGGCTTACGCTTAGGGAAAGGACTTTCCTGGGGGCCACGTTACGTCACTGGACGACCACCAGGGTCAGCACCGCATGTCGCACGCTTTGGACGATCCGAATCGCATTGTCATTACAGGCGTGGGGTTGACCTCACCCAATGGCGACACGCTGGACGAATTTCGGGCGAATCTGCTCGCCGGGAAGTCGGGGGTTTCTCAATACGAAACCCGCTACATCGGCAAAGTACTGGCTGGCGTCTGCAAGTTCGACGAATTCAAGTACCAGAAGAAGAAAGACCGCCGCCGCGGCACCCGGGCCGGTTCGATCTCGATCTACTGCGCCAACGAAGCGATTCGCGACTCCGGCTGGGATTGGCCGAACGTGGCGAAGGACCGTGTCGGCGTTTACCTGGGCATTACGGAGCACGGGAACGTCGAGACCGAGAACGAGATCTTCGAGATCTCGAAATTCGGCTACGACACCAAGGTCTGGTCTCACCATCACAACCCCCGCACGGTGGCGAACAACCCCGCCGGGGAAGTGACCATCAATCTGGGCATCTCAGGACCACACCTGACCATCGGAGCTGCGTGTGCCGCTGGCAACGCTGGATTTATCCAAGGCGTCCAGATGTTGCGGCTGGGCGAGGTCGACCAGGCTCTCGTCGGCGGGATTTCCGAGAGCATCCACACGTTCGGCATTTTTGCCAGCTTCGCCAGCCAGGGGGCTTTGGCCTGGGACGAGAACGCCGAAATCGCTTGCCGCCCGTTCGATATTAACCGCAAGGGAATCGTGGTGGCCGAAGGGGGAGCGATCTGCACTCTCGAACGTCTTCCCGACGCAATTGCCCGTGGGGCCAAGATTTACGCAGAAATCGTGGGGTACGCCATGAACTCGGACGCCTCCGATTTCGTGCTGCCCTTCTCGACCCGGCAGGCAGAGTGCGTGCGGCTGGCCCTCAAGCGGGCGAACCTCACCCCCGACGACATCGACATTGTCAGCAGCCACGCGACCGCCACCGAACAGGGTGACATCGAAGAGTCCAAAGCCCTGCAGGAGATCTTTGGCAATACTCCGACCGTGGCCATCAACAACACCAAGAGCTTCATCGGCCACGCCATGGGCGCAGCTGGGGCTTTGGAACTGCTGGGGAATGTGCCGTCTTTCGGTGACCAGACCGCCCACGCGACGATCAACCTCGACGAGGTCGACGCGCGGTGTGCCCTGCCCCAGATCGTGGCCAACGTGCCCCGCAAGATGGAGCGAGTCGAGCATATCCTCAACAACTCGTTCGGAATGCTGGGAATTAACTCGGTTTTGATCGTGAAAAAGTTCCCGCATCAGCACGGCGGCATTTACGCCTGAGCCCGGGGCAAAAAGCCAGGATGATGCGGTTGTCGTGTCCCCGGGACAGACTATCCACCTTTGGAGAGCGAGTGCTGGCCGACTGCCCGCAGCTGTCATACAGGAGTGGGCCGTTAGAGAGTCCCATCATCTCACGGTGCTGAACTGTCCGCTCGTCACATTCAATTTTTGAAAAATTAGGTCGCCCCAGCCTACCGAGACTGCCCGCTGGCTTGCATTTCGATGACGAACTTGCTGAATGCCCTGGCGGTCCTTCGCAGCTGGCCGGTGATTGTCATCGCGTCCAGACCAAGTCGCGCCCCAGAACACTCGACATAAATGCATTCTAATTAACAACATACGCGCCAAAAACCTCGTCGAACAACGTCTTGCAAGCCCCACTTTTGCGTGCGTCGACAGCGACCATTCGCTCATAACACCATGCGCTGACGCCGTCCGAGCTTATAGAACCAAGAAAAAAACCAACAGTGCATAAACGCAGGATTATGCACCATGACGCAGTCGACTTGATCGATTGTTACAATTACGCAGGATGGAACGAGCTGGAGGGTTAGGGACGACCCTCCGTATGAGTTCCATCTCTGAACTTCCGGGTGTCCCGGAGCGTTCCGTGCCAGGTGATCGGGTCCGTTCTGGCACTGTTTCCCTCGACCCGAAACTGATGGATATCCAGATGTCTCGAATGGTGAAGTTTTTGGTGTGTGTCGCTGCTGTGGCGGCATGTTGTGAAGTCGAAGCAGGCGGACGTTCGTTCACCCGCCAGAGCAGCCGTGCTCAGTCCAGCTCGGGCTCACACGGCCATTTCGTCGGCTTGCCCGGCAATTCCTTCGAAGGTGTGGGAGTGGGTTCGTCCCCTCGCGAAGCAATTAACAATGCTTGTCAGCCAGGTGGTTCACGGCGCATGGTCAGCAAGTCGGTGACCCGCGGTGCGAATGGCCAGTACTACGCCTCGGTTCTCTACAAGTAATCGAGCTGATTCTGATCGCAGGGGGCCCGCAAAAACGGAGTCTGCGGGTCGCTGGCATGCCTTGTCCCCAGAGTGGAACAGAGCAGGCCGCTCACCCCGAGTGCGACAAATCGCCAAAAAGCACTACCCCCCCGGCAGGAGTCATTCCTGCCGGGGGGTTAGTCATTGAATCAGGAGTTTCGACCAGCCAGAAGCCACCCTGACTGAGGAATCCTTCTCTTTTACTTCTTGCCCACCTTCACATCGCCGAAGGCGTGCACCTTCTCACAGATCAGGCGGAGTGACTCTTCCAGATTGCCGCTGGCGGTCTTGAAGGCATCGGCGTCGATCGTCAGCGGGGCACCGAGGACCACGAGCGGGGCACCGAATTCCGGGGTACGGACTGCCTGTTCAAGGGTCAGACCACCAACAGCCTGAACCGGAATGCTGACGGCCTGGACCACTTCACGCAACTGGTCGAGGGGGCTGGGCTGGCGGCCACCAGCGGCGACGATTCCACGGCGTTCATCGTAGCCGATGTGGTGAATCACAAAGTCACAACCGAGGTCTTCCAGCCGTTTGGCTGCCTCGATCATGCAGGGAGCCCCGAGGTTGTCGCCCATGACTTTCACGCCGTGGTCGCGGCCTGCCTTGACCACGCACTTGACGGTTTCCGGGTGGGAGCGTTCCATCACGACCACGTGGGTCGCTCCAGCCTTGGCCATCATCTCCGCTTCGAGGTAACCACCGTCCATCGTCTTCAGGTCGGCAACGATCGGAGTCTTGGGAAAGGCCTTCCGCAGAGCCCGAATCCCGTGCAGACCTTCCGCCAGGATCAGCGGCGTGCCCGCTTCCAGCCAGTCAACTCCTGCCCGCATCGCCATATGTGCGGTTTCCAGAGCTTCATCGATATTGGTCAGGTCGAGCGAGATTTGAACGATTGGGAGCATGACAATGGGGGTCCGAAAGAGAGTAGGTTTCGTGAAAGAGTTTTGTATCGTCTGTGGGGAAATCGTCCAAGGGTTCAGGCATGGCTCCACTTCTATTGAGAACTGGGCGATCAGACCACGAACCCCAGACGGATCGCAGACCACTGATGGCTGAGGGCATCGGGTTCCGTTAGAATTCGCCCATGACACGGGAATCACTTCTCATCGGGATCGGCTGCGCTCTGATTGGCGGGGCGGGTCTATGGAATCGAGACTGGCTGCTGGCCGAGACCCCCAAGGGGCGTTTTCTGGTGGAGGCGGTGGGGGCCGGTCGAGCGCGGGGACTGATGTCCCTCTTCTTTCTGCTCCTGATGGGAGCGGGGATCCTGTTGGCTGGCGGATGGTTGAAGCCCATTCGCTGGTGATGCCCGTGCCGTTGATTCCCGGCAATACGGCGTCCTCGATTCGCTCGAACAGTTCACTCAAACAGAGACAGCGTGATGGTTCTTCAAGGTAAGACTGCCCTCGTCATTGGTGGCGGAACCGGCATCGGAGCGGGGACCGCTCTGGCATTTGCAGAAGCGGGGGCTCAGGTGGCGATCTCGGGACGCCGTATCGAGAAGCTCGGTGAGACCACAGCCCGGTTCCTGGGACAACCTGCAATTCAATGTCATGTCTGCGATGTGGCTGACCGCGAACAGGTGCGGGAACTGATCGCCTGGGCCACGAAAACACTTGGCCGCATCGACATTCTGGTGCAGTGCGCCGGGGTCAACATTCCCAAGCGATCAATGGATGTCCTTGACCCCAAAGACTGGGACAAGCTGATGCAGGTCAATGCCACTGGCACGTATAACGTGATGCACTATGTCCTACCGCAGATGCGGGCTCGCAAGGACGGACTGATCATCAACGTGTCATCGGTGGCTGGAGTACGAGCCGGGTTGCTGGGCGGGGTGGCCTACAATGCGTCCAAGTTTGCGATGACGGCTCTCGGCACCACGGTAGCAGCTGAGGAGAAGAACAACGGGATCCGCATCACCAACGTTTTCCCAGGCGAAGTCGAAACGCCGATCCTCGACGCCCGTCCGGTACCCGTCAGCGCCGAACACCGGGCAAAGATCCTCCAGCCCGAGGATATCGCTTCTGTTCTGGTCTCGATTGCCGCACTTCCGCCGCGGGCGCATGTCGCGGAACTGGTGATTAAGCCGACCACGCAGGAGTTTGTGTAAGCGTCGGAAGTCACAGTGAGCTGTCAGCTGCCCAGCGACATGCAGCTGGATTCACGGCACCCAGTGAAACAGGGACCGGAGAACTCATGAGTTCTCCGGTCCCTGTTCGTTTCAATTCCAGTGGTCTGGAACGCTCTTGATTTAGACAGGAATCACGACAGAAGCCCGGTCACCCTTGGGGCCCGCTTCCATTTCGTATTCCACAGACTGCCCCTCGAACAGCGATTCGAAAGCGACATCTTTGACAGCTGAGACATGGAAGAACAAGTCTTTTCCACGCTCGCCGCTGGCGATGAAACCAAATCCCTTGTCCGCAACCAACTTCTTAATCGTACCGCGCTGCATGGCAGCCCTTCCCACATGAGACGTATGAAATGCCCTCGGTGAGATTGAATGAACCGCCTCATCACATCGTACCCTGGGACAACGGATTGCCCCCATGTAGTCAGCACCATCAGAAACAAGTTGCGAAGAAACGCCGCTCGAATGAAAAGGTTGCAGACATGCTGGCACGAACGCCAAGAGGCAGAGGCATGAAACCTCACCTTGAGGGACGATAGTACTACGCGAGAAATCCGTACGCCAGCGTTTATACGTCCCGGAAAGTGAACAAGCGTTTACTTTAGAAAAAATATTTCGCTCGGAAGTACATGTTCATCCGTTGCCTCCCATTGAAATCCGCAAGCTTTTCCCAATACGCAATGTCTCCGGCAGAGGTCCAGCCGTCCGCCATGAATGGTTGGAGTAAGTTTGAGTGGACTTCAGCACGAGTCAGGGCAGAAATGATTCTACGCGATCTTCTTTTTCGTTCGGAACGGAACTCCTCCCAGTCGACGGAGCAGTTCTTGAATACTCTGCGGCTCCGTCGCACCGATGTTCGGCGGGCAGAAATCGTTTCTCACGACGATCGCCTGATGATCAGTGCGGCCCCTGTGCCGACGCCCGCTCCCACCTGGAATGTCCGGGCTGCCGTCGCGGCAGCGCTCGAGCCGCCCTTCAAACAGATGGTACCTGATGCCTCCGAAGTTGTTCATTCTCCCATCGATCCGAAGGGCGTTTCTGTTCTGAAACAACCGGGCGAAGATGGCGTTCTGAAATCCACCTCACACGAACTCGTCTTCATTGATACTGGCGAGGCGAATTATCAGCAGCTGCTGGATGACCTGTGGTGCCATCAGGACCCGAATCGACACCTTGATGTCGTGCTGCTCTCTCCCTGCAAAGACGGACTGTCTCAGATCACAGAGACAGTCGCTCAGTATCAGACCGTGAAGCTCGATGCCGTACACTTCGTCATCCAAGGCACCGACCGGGCAATTCAATTGGGGAGCACCTGGCTCGACAACACCTCACTCCATGCGAATCGAGACAGGATTGCCAGCTGGAGAGCGGCATTGAATCCCGGTGCCGATCTACTGATCTACGGATGTGATCTGGCGGGAAATGATCTGGGACTGACGCTGTTGAATCAGCTGGTCGAACTGACCGGGGCCGATTTCGCTGCCAGTATCGACGACTCCGGATCAACGCTGCTGGGCATTAACTGGGAACTGGAGTACCAGCGGGGCAATGTCGAAACTGAGGTCTCCTTCTGTGGTCTCCTGCAGCCGGAGTGGGACTCGTTGCTGAATGCATTCACGGCCACGAACACCAGCGACCTGCGTTCCAAGTCTCCCACGATCGCTGACTCACTCACGTTCGGCGGGACGACGGACACTGATTTCGGTCTACCCGGTCATTCCATAATCGAACTGATCGGGCCCCATGCTGGAATCGCCAACGCGATCCCACAAGCCGCTCTGGGAGGCCTTGATCCCACCAAAAGATCACACCAGAGAGCCATGCGGTCTGCTCCATCTACTCGCGAAAAGCCGGTTCATCTGGCCCCCTCAGCGATGCTGACCATATTGCCTGATCCAATCCAGGATCTGACGAAATCCATTCTTCAATACACCGAGATGTGGAACCAGCTGAATACATTCCTTGATCGATTAAGTGAACCAGGCCAGGCCTCGGCCCACCTGAGTCGCCGCGGGAAAAACGCCCGCCGATTGTGGTCGCCGAGCGCAGCCTATGTGCGAATAGTTGGGCGAAAACACGGAAATCGTACGCCAGCGACGCCGGATCGCTCCGTGTGGCTTGCGAGTTAAGGGCGGTAGGTCTCAGAATAGGGTGCCCTCGCTAGGTTCGGGGGTCTACCCACGCTGAATCCCGCCCGAAACTCGATCATGCCTCCGATTACCAAGCTGCTCGTTGCCAATCGTTCTGAAATTGCGATTCGCGTCTTCCGCTCTGCTCACGAACTCGGGATCCGCACGGTCGCGGTTTATGCGCACGAAGACCGTTACGCGCTGCATCGTTTCAAGGCCGACGAGGCCTATCAGATCGGCGTTCCCGGGGAGCCAATCAAGTCGTATCTGAATATCGACTCGATCATCGCAGCTGCGAAAAAGGCCGGGGCTGACGCAATCCATCCCGGGTACGGATTCCTGTCCGAGAAGCCCGCCTTTGCGAAGGCCTGTGCCGACGCCGGAATCATCTTCGTCGGGCCGAAGGTCGAACACCTCGAAGCTCTCGGTGACAAGACCGCCGCGAGAAAGATTGCCATCCTGGCCAAGGCCCCGATCCTGAGCGGCACGGAAGACGCCCTGACGGACGCCAAAGAAGGTCTGGCTGCGGCCAAGAAGCTCGGTTATCCCGTCATCCTCAAAGCAGCCCACGGTGGAGGCGGTCGCGGGATGCGTGTGGTCGAGAGCGAAGACCAGTTCGTCACCAGCTACGAAACGGCCAGACGCGAGTCGCTCACTGCGTTCGGCAGCCCGGACATCTTTATCGAGAAGTACATCCGCCGCGCCCGCCATATCGAAGTCCAGCTGCTCGGTGACAAGCATGGCAATCTGGTCCACCTGTACGAACGCGACTGCTCGGTGCAGCGTCGGCATCAGAAGGTGGTTGAACTGGCCCCTGCACCGAATCTTGACTCGAAGGTTCGAGATGCCCTGTGTCAGGCAGCTGTCGATATTGGCAAACAGGTGGGTTACGAGAACGCCGGTACGGTCGAGTTTCTGGTCGATGCTGACACGAACCAGTTCTTCTTCATTGAAGTGAACCCCCGCATCCAGGTCGAACACACGGTCACCGAAGAAGTGACCGGGTTTGACATCGTGAAGTCGCAGATCCTTGTCGCGATGGGCCGTCGCCTGGACGACCCCGATATTGGCATGACGAGCCAGGCTGCGATCAAGACCAACGGCTACGCGATCCAGTGCCGCGTCACGACCGAGGACCCCGAGAACAACTTCACACCCGACTATGGCCGGATCGCGCACTATCGGTCGTCGGGAGGTATGGGCGTCCGTCTCGACGCTGGTTCCGCATTCTCCGGAGCTGTGGTCACTCCCTACTACGATTCGCTGATGGTGAAGGTCACGGCCCGTGGTCGTCGCTTCATCGACGCGATCAGCAAAATGGAACGCAGCCTGGCTGAGTTCCGCGTGCGCGGGGTGAAGACCAACATCCCGTTCCTGACGAACCTGCTGGCTCATCCGACTTTCATCGAGGGACTCTGCACGACTCGGTTCATCGATGATACGCCGGAGCTGCGAACATTGCCCAAGCGGCGTGACCGGGCCACAAAGATTCTCTCTTATCTTGGCGATGTGATCGTCAACAAGAATGCACTGGTCAAGGGCCGTCCCGCAGCAACTCGCTCGCTATCTGCGCCTCTGCCCAAGTCATATCGTGCAGTCGACTCGACCGCTCCACTTCCCAAGGGAGCCCGTCAGGTCTTCCTCGACCAGGGAGCCCAGGGTCTGTCGAAGTGGATCCTCGATCAGAAGCAGCTGCTGATCACCGACACCACGTTCCGTGACGCTCATCAGTCGTTGCTGGCCACGCGGTTCCGCACGTTCGACCTGCTTCAGATCGCCCCGTATTACGCCGAGAAGCTGCCCCAGCTGTTCTCGCTGGAGATGTGGGGCGGCGCGACGTTCGACACCTCCATGCGGTTCCTCAAGGAGTGTCCCTGGGACCGACTGGCGGAGATGCGGGAAGCTTGTCCGAACATTCTGTTCCAGATGCTGCTGCGGGCCTCGAACGCCGTTGGCTATACGAACTACCCTGACAACATTGTGAGGGAGTTCGTGAAGGAAGCCTTCCAATGCGGCAACGATGTGTTCCGCGTCTTCGACTGCCTGAACTGGATTCCTAATATGCAGGTCGCGATGGACGCGGTCTGCGAAGCCGGCGGAATCTGCGAAGCTGCCATCTGCTATACCGGCGACATCACCAACCCCAATCGGACCAAGTACGACCTGAAGTACTACGTCAATCTGGCCAAAGAGCTGGAGAAGATGGGGGCTCACATCCTGGCCATCAAGGATATGGCGGGTCTGTGCAAGCCCGAGGCAGCTGCCACACTGGTAAAAACGCTCAAGCAGGAAATCGGCATCCCGATCCACTTCCACACGCACGATACGAACGGCATTCAAGCGGCGTCGTACATGCGGGCGGCGGATGTCGGGGTCGATATCGTCGACTGTGCGATGGCCCCACTATCTGGCGGGACCTCGCAGCCCAACCTGAACACGCTGAGCGAGGCGCTGCGCTACCAGCCTCGTGATCCGAAGCTCGACTCACGGACGCTGGACGAGATTGCTGAATACTGGCGATCAGTGCGACAGTTCTACACCGCGTTCGAGAGTGCGCCACTCGCGGGGACAGCGGACCTCTACAACCACGAAATGCCGGGCGGACAGTACACCAACCTGTTCGAGCAGGCCCGGTCGCTCGGCCTCGAAGACCGTTGGAGCGAAGTCTGTCGCCTTTATGCCGAAGTCAATCAACTGTTCGGCGACATCGTGAAGGTCACCCCGACCTCGAAGTCGGTCGGCGACATGGCCCTGTTCATGGTGGCCAACAATCTGACCTGTGAAGAGGTCCTGAACGGCACGCGCGAGCTGTCGTTCCCCGAGGGAGTCATCGACCTGATCAGCGGTGCGATGGGACAACCACCCGGAGGCTTTCCGCCACAGGTCCAGAAGCGCATCCTCGGCGACCGCAAGCCGTTCACAGGTCGCCCCGGGGCCGAGCTGCCGCCCGCCGATTTCGACGCAGCCCGCAAGAAGACGCTCGAACTGCTCGATGGCGAGCTGATCGACGACGTCGGCCTCAACCGTCAGACCCTCTCGTACCTGCTCTACAACAAGGTTTACGAGGGCTACGCCGCTCACCGCCGCAAGTTCGACAAGACGAGTCACCTGCCGACGCCGAACTTCTTCTACGGCATGCAGCCGGGCGACGAAATCAACGTCGATATTGAACCGGGGAAGACTCTATTCATCAAGTACCTGAACCAGGGCCTGCCGCATCCCGATGGCACCCGCACGGTTTCGTTCGAACTCAACGGACAGCCACGCGATGTCACCATCGTCGACGCTTCTGCGGCTCCGAAAGAAGCTGCCAAGGCCAAGGCCGATCCTGATGATCCGGCGGAGATCGGAGCGACGATGCCCGGCATGGTCGTCCTCGTCCCGGTCAAATCGGGCGAGTCGGTCACCAAGGGCCAGAAGCTGCTGACGCTCGAAGCGATGAAGATGGAAACCTCGATCTACGCCGATCGGGATGGCATCGTTCGCGATGTCCGCGTGAAGCCCGGTGACGCCGTCGAGACGGGCGACCTGTTGCTGACCCTGGACTTCAAGAACGACTAATGCCCCAGTTCACTGCCCCGGGAGGGCGAAGCTCCCGCTGAACCGCAGCCGTGGGGAACGTCCATTGGAGAAAGCGGCTCGGCGGGAGCCTCGCCCTCTCTTGCTTTGACCTCTACCGGACTCCTTAGAAGAGCACACCATGAGCATCCTCGATCGGTTTCGTCTCAACGGCAAGCGGTTGTTCATCACCGGTGGAAGTCGGGGACTGGGGCGTGAGATGGTCCTGGCGATCGCCGATGCGGGAGCCAATGTCGTCCTCGTTGGTCGGGACTCCGAAAGCCTCGAAGCCACAGCTGCGGATGTGCGAGCTCTGGGCTGCGAAGCCGTCGTGCTGGTCGGCGACGCGGGCAAACCGAGCGAATGCGAGGCTCTCTGCCACCGGGCGCTGAGCGAAGCGGGACCGATCGACATCCTGATTAACAATGTCGGCGGACGGCGGATTAATGTTCCCATTGAGGAACAGACTCTCGCTCAGTGGCAGGAGATCCTCGACCTCAACCTGACCAGTACCTTCATCTGTACCAAGATCATTGGCGGAGCGATGGTGGCTCGCGGACAGGGCGGTCGGGTGATCAATGTCTCCTCGATCTCTGCCTTCATCGCCAACCGCGGGATCGGCGGTCGCAGCTATGAAGCCGCGAAAGCCGCAGTCCTGCACTTCACCCGGGCGACAGCTGCGGACTGGGCTCCCAAGGGGGTGACGGTCAACGCGATCTGCCCCGGCGGGTTCATGACAGCCCCCAACATCCGCTGGGCGACAGAAAACCCCGAAGTCATTACAGAGTTCAAAGAGCAGATCCCCGCCGGTGACTTTGGCCAGCCGCAAGACCTCGGCCCGCTCGCCGTCTACCTTGCCAGCGACGCCTCCCGCTACATGACCGGTGCATCGCTCGTCATCGACGGTGGATACACGCTGTGGTAAGAGCGACCGTCGCCGGAGCCATCGAGAGATCACACACTGAGCAGCAATTCCACGGTCGCCTGGAGTGCACTGTGCGGGATCGTATGACCGCCCGCGAACTCGACAAATCGCATCGTGGCTCCCTGCTCTTCCAGCAGATTCTTCAGTTCGAGTGACAGCGAGTACGGCAGGATCACATCGGTGCGGCCGTGCGACTGAACAATCGGCAAGCCTTGAATGTTGGGTGACGGGACCTTCCACTCGGATTCGTTGATCAGAGTTCCCGAATAGAGCACAGCTCCCCCGATATGCTCGGGAAGGTGTCGGATCGTCTCCACCGCGATCATCGCCCCCTGTGAGAATCCGCCGAGGACGATCTTCGACCAGGGAACACCGGTTTCAACCTGAACCTCAATCAGCAGCTTCACCAGCTGGTCACGAGCCTCGGCCATGCCCGCTGGCTTTTCGGTCCGCAGGTCTCTCATCTGGCCTGTCTGCTGGGCCAGCTGGAGCTTGATCATGTCGATCATCCACCACGCCCTGGCGTCGCCCCAACCGGATGCATCGAGCGATAGTGGAGCCTGTGGAAAGACGAACCGCACAGACTGGCCCACACTCGGCACCTCCCGCGCGAGTTCCTGCCCGATCGGAACGAGATCATCTCCCGGTGCCCCGAACCCGTGGCAGAGGACGACGACCATTTCGGTCTCGCCCCGTGGAGGCAGTTCGCAGCAATCGAGTCCGGCACGTTGAGTGAATTTCATGGGGACGTTTTCAGTGGTCTGTTTTTGGTGGGGAGGAAGATTCGAGCGACTCGTCTCGCATGGGAAAGGCGACAGCTGCGATGAGAATCACGATAGCAATCGCACCGAAGATCGCGTTGGGGCTGGCTCCCACACGAACGAGGATCTGGCTGGAAATCCCATAGAACGCCCCCGAGAGGACAATCCCGATCCAGTTGATGAGGTTCATCGCCCCGATCATGCGTCCCTTGAGGTGCTCGGGTGCCATCGCCTGGATGTAGACCTGGAGTGGGACTGAGAAGAGCCCGGCAAACAACCCGGCACCGACCAGCAATAAAGCCGCTCCCGTCAACGAGACATAAGGGAGCCGCACGTGATTGTTCGAAGGGTTCGCAGTATCAGCCACTAGGGTATGCGAACCTTCCATGACACCCTTGATGTGGATTGCGAACGTCGAGTTCTTGTCGTCATCAGTTTCCAGGATCACCTGGCCATCGAACGGTCCGTTCGGTGCCTGGGAGTCGATTTTCGCAGTCAATCGATAATCAACGCTTCCACCTTCCCGCAACTCTTCACGAAGGTCCGTCAGCACATACGGATTCGTGCTTTTTGCAGAGCGAATTGTCCAACTATTCCGCCCCACGTATTGAATGAGAACTTGTCGTTCGATGGCTTTTCCAGCTGTCACAGTACCAAATTGCATTGAGGACGGCTGAACGGTGACATCTGCTCGAATGTAAGCAGAGACAGGTATATGGACCTGCTTAACATGATCACCATCCCGTGTCGCATCGATCGTGATGGTGGTTTCTCTTTGTTTTGAATACCTCGCCGTATTGAGGTTTAACCTCAAATGGGCCACATCCTCCGATTCTATGACCGTCTTATCGAGAACCGCTTCCAAACAACCGCAAGATGACTTGATAGCTCGAATCGTTACGGGTTCCTTGTAGAGATTTTTGATATCTATGACGTGCTCGACATTCGATCCCTGCGCAGCTGCCCCAAAGTTGTATTCTCGTTCCGAAAGCATCATCTCGGCCCAATTCCCGGTTCTGGCAGATACAGGAAAAGGCTTCGGAGGGACGGGCTGGACAACTTTGAGCTTCTGCCCCGGAATGGCGAGTGCGGCCATGCAGATCACCATCCCAACGGCCGCCACGCGAACTAGCCCCGCCCGGAAACGTGAGCGAGACAGATATCCGGCGAGCACACTGCCAATGGCGATCCCGATGGCTGTGGTCGCGGCCAGCTGTCCAGTGGCACTGTCGCTCAGCTGGTATTGCAGCTTGCCCATCGCGTTGACGGACGGTTGAAAGATACCTCCCACGAACCAGAAGACCGAACTGTAAATGAGTGCCACAAAGAGGCTCGGCAGTTGCCGGAAACTCAGCCGTGTTTCGGGATCGATGAAGAGTGATGAAGGATTCAATTTCAAGGTGGGATCAGCTGCAGGCAGCCGGCGAATCATCAGAGACGTCAACGCCCCGGCAATCGCGATCAACACGCAGATCCACTGAACATAGACAAGATTCGGCAAGGCATCCTTCAGGGCTCCCGCAGCTGCCACACCTCCGATAATGGCCACGAAGGTGGTCATCAGAAACCACCCGTTAATCCCGGGAAGCTGATTTTTCGAGTAC
>QWOR01000027.1 GCA_003669575.1 Planctomycetota bacterium
ATCGACTGGGAGACTTCGAGGAACAGGGACGTCATCTGACGCAGGTTCGTGCTGTTGAGCAAGGACAGCATCTTCGCGTCCTGGTACCGCGAGCGGATACGCAGTTGCAGTCTCTCGGGATCAGATTCATGTGGCTGTGCCGAGGGAGCAGCCGCGGGAAGTTGAGACGGAGTGGTGATCTCATTTCGAGCGGGGATCGTCGATGCAGGCCGCAGGGCGTTCGGTCTGACAGCCACCTGAATCAGATCAGGAGGCTGTTCGACCTTGCGGCTCTGGCCCATCAGGGGAGCGGCAGGCGAATCGCTGTCACCGTGCAACTGATCGGGCTGAGCGGCGGTCTTCAAAAGCGGTTGTGCGGCATTCGGCAGAACGAGACGAGTTTCCTTGGCCAGGCAGAGAGTCATTCCGCCGAGGATCATCATCAGGGAGGCGAACGAAGCGAGCATCCAGAAGGTGTTGCGAGTTTTGTTGTGCTGGGTGGTTGTGCTGGTGAACATGAGAAAGTCCTTTTCAAGTGGACCGCACGAGCGGTCGGTTCGAGTCGAGAGCCGTCATTCAACTCTCGTGGGGGTTTGCGGGGAGCAGCGATTACTTGGCAGCTGCGACATGCCGGCGGGCCAGAACTCGGTCCCGCAAAGTCTGGGTCGGAATCATCGGAGCTTCGGGCTCCGGGGAGAGTTCCGCACGAACGACACGCACATCGTTCGGGGCTTCGATTCCGATTTTGACCTTTCCATTGCCGCAGGAAATCACCTTGATGACAACGTTGTCACCAATTCGAATCATTTCGCTCTTCTTACGGGTCAGAACCAACATGGCAAGTCTCCAATTTCCAGAGTTTCGAGTCGTCTCGGGCTCCTCAACAGGTCCCCTCGCGATCCGTTGTGCGAGGTCTTTTGATCCTGTCGTTGCCGTCGAAAATTGATAATGCACGAGTCGTGCCAAATTTATTTCGCCCTGTGTTTTCATTAGGAAAACGAGCATTTTACCGTGTTGTGGAAAGGCAGACCCCGCTGTGGGTGCACTGCGGACCTTCCTCGGTGGGAAGATTCCTCGAATCGATGGGATTTTGGCGTGTATAGAGTGCAATCGAGTCGACAACAGCAGGCTTTGCCGATCAACAGACCTCAGGGGCAATATTTAACGAATATAACGGCACATTATGCCGGTTCAGGAGCCATTGTGAGTGCCTAAAGTCGTCAAATTGCCTGTCTAACTGACTCGGAAACGCGACGCTTTGTTGTTGCACCCGAACTGGGTTTGTAAGAATGAAAATTCCGGGTGCGAATTTCCCCTTACGACAGAGAGATGTCACGCTTCATGGCTGAATAGCGGTGTGGATCACTCACCGCACTGAGAACATCTGAGTATCGTGGCGAGTCGCTGTTTGAGATGTCGCCGCGAGGTTCCCGGGGCGGCATGCGTAGCGAATGGGCCTCTCGAATGATGTCTCGAATCTCTGCTTCCCTCGCTCTTAGTGTGACGGTTTCTCTGTTGGGGTGCGGGGATTCGTACGAACCCGCAATGTTGAGCTGTCCGACTCCCCGGCAATCGAAGACCTGGCTGCTTGGTGAGGTCGACGATTCGTTCGAGAGCCACCCCGACGGGTCGTTTCAATTCCCCATCGTGAAGCAGACGGATGAGACCGTTTCGGTTCGTGTACGTTCCATGGTCTGCTGACGTTCTACCAGACGGCGAGTAGCGATCTGATCAGCTGCCTTTTCCGTTCAGGCTGTTGATCTGAGTGATGTAATTCCCCATCAGGTGCCTCTGAATACCAGAGGTCGCCTTATGCCAGACTCCGTCCATCACCGCTTGAGACATGGAGGCGTCTGGGCTGCCCGAGGCCAAGGCCTTGATCGAATCGCTGGCAGGAGTTGTTCCGCCAACGACTACCTCCGTCAAGCAGTGCCAGTACTCATTAGAGAACATGCTGACGGTCGGCAATTCGGGAACCATGTCGCCGGAATCCACATAGCGGAAGATGCGATTGGGAAACTCTTTCTCGAACGCCTTGGCCGCGACATCGTTGCCGACCATCGGGGCACCGAAGGTATAGACCGCATGCACCGGGATCATGTTTCGCTGCAGACGCCAGGCCGACAGCAGCGCGAGGGCACCACCCAGGCTGTGACCGGTTACGAAGAGCGGACGGTCCTTCTTGGTCACTGCCGCTTCGATCGCTTGAAACAGGGGAGTCCAGATCTCATCGAGCGATTCGACAAAACCACTGTGAAAGCGGGCACCGACTCCTGCCGCGACGAAATCGGTCCCGAGCTGTCCAGCGGGCAGAACGAGGAAGTTCTTGGCGTTGGTCAGCAGCCAGTCCTTGAATCCGTCCAGCGAATTGGGCGTTTCTGACCCGCGGAATGCCAACACGATCAGGGAATCATTTTCGCCGACGTAGCACTGAGTGTTGTCGACCGAGATCAGACTCGCTTTCAGTCCGAGCTTGGCTGCGAATTCTGCCTGGCCCTGATCCTGTGGGTAGTACGCGAGGTCGCAGGCTGTCGCGAGATAGAGAGCGTTTGCGTCGCTGCGGCCAGCGGCATTGAGATTGAGAGCCAGCGCCATGAGAAACCTTGTGAATTGGAGAGCGAGAACGGCATCGCTCAAGATTTTACGCAATTCAGGACTTCGGGCTACTGGTCAGATCCCGTCCTGGCTGCGGTTCTTACTCTCTGAAATGCTCTCTTTCTTTCTCGACGGATTCGCTATTCTTCCTAAACATTCAGATTCGAGTGGCAGTCGCGGATGGGATCGCGCGGTTGTCGCCTCGCCACACAATAGTCAGGGAACAGCAGAATGAAGGTTTCGATCATCGGCGGCGGCGGTCTGGTAGGCTCCAGCGCAGGATTCGCCCTCCAGGCAGGCGGGATCGTTCGTGACATTTGTCTCGTCGATGTGAACCCCGATCTCGCCGATGGCCAGGCTCTCGACCTTCTGCACGGTTCGGCGCTGCTCTATGACCAGCGGATCACCTCGGGCGGCACCGAGCAGTGCTCCGATGCTGACGTGATTTGCATCACAGCTGGCCTCCGCCGCAAGCCGGACGAGAGCCGGCTCGATCTGATCAATCGTAATGTGAGCTTGTTCCGGTCGATTCTGACTGACCTCAAGAAACACGGTATTCGCAAAGACGCATTGATTTTCGTGGTCTCGAACCCTGTCGACGTGCTGACCTATCTGGCCGCTCAGGAACTCGGCCTGCCCGAGAATCAGGTCATCGGCCTCGGGACCGTACTCGACACGACCCGCCTCCGCAGCCTCCTTGCCCAGCGGCTGAACGCACCACCGACCCAGGTGACCGCGACGATTCTCGGTGAGCACGGCGACAGCATGGTTCCCATCTGGTCCGCCGCTCAGATCGCTGGCCTGCCGCTGGAAAAGTATCCTGGTGTGACTCAGGCCCTGCTGGCCGAAGTCGAGAAGCGGACCCGCGGTTCCGGTGCCGAAGTCATCAAGAAGAAGGGCGGAGCTGGCTTCGCCGTCGGTGTTTCCATCGCCGATGTGATCCACGACATCGCTCTCGACAGCCATCGCATCCAGCCGATCTCGACCGTCCAGAACGGGGCCTATGGTCTGCACGATGTCGCGATCTCCGTGCCGACGATTGTCGGTCGCAAGGGCGCCATCCAGCACATCGAGATCGACATGTGGCCGAAAGAAAAGGCCGCCCTGCAGAAGTCGGCCTCGGTCCTGCGTGAAACGATCGACAAGGTCCTCGGCTAATTCAGCGGGGCACGCTCAACGCCGCTTCCTGGCGGTGTTATGCTCTAGGGCATGATCGATCACCCGCGACTGCTGGCCTTGGGGTTCGTCAGTCCCCTGTGGCTTTGGGCTCTCGGGGGCGTGGCGATCCCGCTGGCCATTCATCTCTGGCGACGGCAGACCCCGCGTATAGAGCGGTGGGCCGCGATGCAGTTCCTGCGGTCAGCGCTGGAGCACAATTCGCGGCGGCTGCGGCTGGAGTCGTTGCTGCTGCTCCTGGTGCGGTGTGGGCTGCTGGCGTTACTGGCCCTCGCACTGTCGGAGCCGTTTCAGGAATCGGTGTCGGCCATTGCACCGGGGGCTCGTCGCACGCACAAGGTCCTCGTGATCGACGGCTCTATGAGCATGTCGGCCAGGCAGGGCACCGAATCGCGATTTGAGCAGGCCTGCCAGAAGGCCCGCGAGATCGTCGAGCAGAGCGCGGTTGGCGACTCCTTTAATCTTTGCCGCATCGGGAGTGCGTCGCCGTCGATCATTATCCGTCGGCCAGCACATGATTCAGCAGATGTCCTGCGGGAAATCGATCGCCTGCCACTGCTCGACGACTGGGGAGACATCTCCGGAACGCTGCGTCAGGTCGGTGAACTCGTCGCCGAGATTCCCCCTGATCAGTCAGCCGAGGTCTACATCCTCAGTGATTATCAGTCGACCAACTGGTCCGGGGAAACGCCCGCTCAAGACGCCCAGCTGCGGCAGACGTTTCAGGATCTCGCGTCTCGGGCCCAGCTGTATCTGGTCGGAGTGGGCGGCAACTCGCTGACCAATGTCGCGCTGCAGACCTTGCAGGTGCCCGATCTGGTGGCCTTCACCGGTCGTTCATTTCGTGTCGACGTCGGGGTTGCGAGCTACTCCGATCAGGAAGAGACCAGGACCATCGAGGTCCTGGCCGACCATGTCGTCCGGTCGACACAGACGGTGACGTTGCCGCCGTGGGGTGAGCAGCGGATTACGCTGAATCTCAAGATCCCCGAAGCGAGTTCCTCCGTCGTACTCGAAGCCCGGATCGGCGAGGATGCAATTGCGACCGATAACCAGATCCGGCGCGTCGTGGCAGTGCGGCAGAGTCTCGATGTCCTGCTGGTTGATGGTCGTCCGTCTGAAACACTGGAGGAGTCAGCGGCGGGGTTTGTGCGACTGGCGATTTCGCCCGGGTCGGGAGGAGGGGCAAACTCGACTGCGCCGGGAAGTCTCCTCCAGCCGACGGAATGTACGGTCGCCGGTTTATCGCAGGTCGATCTCGGTCGATATGACTGTGTCGTACTGTGCGATGTCGCGGGGCTGGGTGAAGCCGAGGTCTCGCGACTGACAGCGTTTGCCAATGCGGGAGGAGGACTCGTCGTCGGGCTGGGGGATCAGACTGAGCGCGAGGAGTTTCAGCGGACACTCGGAGCTGGGCTCTGCCCGGTCGAGGTGCTGGAGTTTGCCGACCATGTCGATGAGCCGGTTCATTTCGAGACTCGCGATCTCGATCATGTCGTCCTGGCTCCCTTTCGAGGACGGACTGACTCGGGGCTGTCGACGGCACCCATCTCTCGCTTCGCCCGTATGAAGCCCCGACCGGAGGGCAACTGGCAAGTGGTGCTTCCCTTTACGACTGGCGAGCCGGCGATCCTCGAACGACCGCAGGGGCGAGGGCGGGTTGTACTGGTCACCACCTCTCTCGACGACAGCTGGGGGCATTGGGTGCTATGGCCGAGTTATGTCCCGCTGGTGAACCGCCTGCTGCAGTATTCACTTGAAGGACGGCTGAGGTCTGATCCCGTCACGGTCGGGACTCCTCTCCGCGAGACCTATCCGGAGCCGGTCGAGGGGACGGTCCTGCTTCCCACTGACAAGAGTGTCGCAGCTCTCGTCGAAACAACGGGGCCGGAGACAGCTCTCTTCTGGCCCGATACAGGGCTGGCGGGGACTTATCAGATTGCAGCGGGGCCCCCAGTGAATCGCCAAAAAACATTCGCAGTGAATCCTGATGTTCGCGAGAGCGATCCCCGGGTGCTGACGGTCGAGACGCTGCGCCGTAGTCTATTGGCGGGAACCGCGTTCGAGTGGGTCACCGATATGCGGGCCATCGCCCGCGACGAAGAGGCACAGGTGACCGGGCAGACGACTTACGCTCGCCCGCTGATCGGCGGCGTCATCGCTCTGCTGCTGGTGGAGTTATTGCTGGCGTGGCGGTTCCGCTGGGGGGCTCTGGCACTGGCCAGCGTGGTCTGCGGGGCATTGTTGCTCTGGGTGACAACTTGACAACGGAGGAGGGCGACACGTAAGAAGGAGTGAACCTCTCAGGACATTTCTACCTATGTCATCGCACCTCCCCACTGATCAACCCGGTCCCGACGAAATTCGCTGGAGCGAACTCGCCCGGACTGTGGAAGAATTCCATGAAAAAACTATGGCGATCGCGGATGACTTCGCGCAGATGGTCCCGCGACTCCGAGAACATGGGACGCCGTTGACGACGACCTGGAAGCGGCAGTACATCGAGTGGAATGATCGACGGAACCAGATTGCCACCGAGGTCGCGACCCGTCTCGGTGTGCCGTCGGTGAATGAGAAGTCGTTCGCCGAGTGGAAAGAGGCCATCGAGCAGAAACGCGACGAATTGCGATCGATCCGTGAGCGTGATGCCGAAGCGGTCCGCGCATTGGCAAATGTGATCCAGCGAGTCCAGGGGCTCAGTTCCACCGATACTCTGCTGAATAACTCTTCCGAGGTCACGCAAGCTCGCACGCTGGCCACAGTCCTGCTGGAGCGGCTGGGCGACCCAGCCACTCGCACTGTGGTGCTCGAAGACGCAGCCACGATGCAGGGGATGCGTTCGCTGCTACTGCTCGCTGATGGAACCGCAGACCAGGACGCCGAAGAGCAGGCCGTCGCCGATGTCGATGCCATGTTCGGCCGTAAGCTGTCGATTGCACTATTGCGTGGACGGATCACAGCTCCGACAGTGCAGACTGAGGCATAACCCGAATCCGTGGCTTCACCGCTCGGCTCAATCCGGACGTTCGCCGCAAGTCACGCGGATTACCCCACTTCGATGGGCATGCCGCGTCTCTCCTAGCGATCCCAGATCCGAACATACGGACGCTCTTCCACGCCGCGATACCTGGCTCTGGGCCGGATCACATGGTCGCAGTCGGCCTGCTCTATGACGTGAGCACACCACCCGGCGATGCGGGCTGCGGCGAATATCGGGACGTAGAGTTCGCGAGGCAGACCTAGATAATGCAGCAGCCGCGAGAGTGACCAGTCGATGTTCACGGGCAGCTTGCGCTCTTCCCAGACCGCCCGCTCGATGGCATCAGCAATCTCTTCCATGGGCTCACAGCCGCACGCCCCGGCCAATTCGGCGCAAAGCGTTTCCAGCAATGCCGCGCGAGGGTCACAGTCCTTGTAGACCGGATGGCCAAAGCCGGGGATGATCGAGTTCGATTGGCAGGCCTCGCGGGCCCACTCCGTTGCTCGGTCGGGAGACTCCACCGATTGGATAATATCGAGAACGCGATCGTCACCGCCGCCATGTCGCGACCCGGCCAGAACTCCCAGCCCCGCAGTGACAGCTGCATACAGGTCGCCGCCCGTTGAACCGACCATGCGTGCGGCATAGGTCGACGGGTTGAATTCATGCTCCGCAGCTGCGATCAGCGCCGAATCGAACGCCCGTTCGAACAGGACAGGGGGCTCCTTGCCGGTGATCAGGTAATAGAAGTTGCCCGCATATCCCAGGTGCATCGCCGGAGCTGGAAGCGGTCCCCCACTGCGTAGCCGATGCCACGCCGCGATCAGCATGGGAACTCGGGCGAGCAGGCGGACCGCCTGGCCATGACCACTGTCGAGCGGGCCGTCGCTCGTCTGCGGGTCGAAGTGAGCCAGCAGACTGACTCCAGTTCTCAGGGCTTCCAGCGGAGTGACATGCAGCGGCAGGCTTTCCAGCACAGCTGTCACCGGTTCGGGGAGTTCCATTTCCTCGAGCATGATGCTGCGAAAGTCGGCCAGTTCTTCTTCCGTCGGCAACTCTTCATGCAGCAGGAGGTAGCAGACTTCCTGGTAGTTCGATTCTTCCGCCAGGTCGTGGATGCAGTACCCGCGATAGATCAGCCCGTTGTCGAGCGAGGAGATATTGGTCTCCCCGGCAATCACCCCACGCAAACCGGGATGGTACAAATCGAGCGCCATGGGGACATCCTTGAAGGAGAACGGGCTTCCTGCCAGGGCACAGGCCGTCAGACGTTCACATGAGCAGCCCAGTCATAGGACCAGACTGCGAGGTGTCTGCAGCCGCATCATCGCGGTTGCTGGCACTGCATGCGAACATTGACCTGTTTGAACGGGGGAGGCGCGACGACTCGCAAAGCGAATCCGACGTGTCACGAACGGAAGGGGCTCGGACTAAGTCCCTTGAGGAACCCACTGTACCACCGGTTTTCCGGAATCGAAAGTGACGACGGTACCAATCCTGTGAGGCACTTTACAGCTTGGTACTTTGGGTGAAATTGCGTTCTTGGAGGAGAGTGAACCGTCTCGCCAATCCTCCCGTCATAGCTCGTACGTTTGTTCCTAAGTCAAAATCTAGTTAAAAGAAACGTTCAGCAGTCACGTTGGAGACTGTCAGCGGGAGCGTAGGCTCGTGTCTTTTCGGCACGCATCTTGCCTGTTAGATATGTGTCCAACTTGTGTAACTGCCATTTTGGCTGTGTGGGAGATTGCGCCCAATGAGTTCTGAACCGCAGAGTACTGACAAGACCGCCATGATTGAGGCCCGAGGCCTCAGCAAGTTCTATGGCAATTTTGCCGCGACTCGCGATGTCACATTCTCGATCCCGCAAGGTCAGGTCGCGGCTTTCCTCGGACCGAACGGTGCCGGCAAGTCGACCACGATGAAGCTCCTGACCGGCTTCCTCGCTCCCAGCGAGGGAGAGGCGTTCATCGGCGGATATAACGTCTCCACCAACCGGCTCGCAGCTGCGGAACTGGTTGGATACCTGCCCGAGAATGGTCCGCTGTATCCCGAGATGACCCCGAAGGGACTGTTGCGATATTGTGGCGCGGCACGCGGGCTATCGGCTGGCACACTGGCTGAGCGGCTCGATTTCGTCGCACAGAAGTGTTCACTTGGTGATGTGTGGGGCAAGCCCATCAGCAAGCTCTCACGCGGTTACAAACAGCGTGTGGGAATGGCCCAGGCCCTGCTCCACGATCCGAAGGTTCTGATCCTCGACGAACCGACCAGCGGTCTCGATCCGAACCAGACCTTCCAGGTGCGTGATCTGATTCTCAGCCTCGCCAAAACGAAAACGATTCTGCTTTCGACCCACATTTTGACTGAGGTCAAAGCGGTGTGCAGTCGGGTTATCCTCATTAATGGGGGCCGACTGATTCTCGATGGTTCCGTTGAGGATATGGAAGGCAAGCAGCACGATATGGAACAGCAGTTCCGGTCACTGACCGGTCGGCCAGCCTGATCCACGGGTTGAGTTCAGAGTCGGTTCCCCTCGTTTTTGAGTGGGGCCAGGTGTTGGTCTCCCGGCACGCGTCGGGAACAGGCAACAAACAACGGTCAGCTGGAGCTGGCCTTCTGTCAGATAGCGGAAGATGCATATGCGACCCCATGTGATCCTTGCAGTTCTGAAGCGAAATGTCGCCAGCTATTTCACAGGCGTCCTGGGATATCTGTTCATCACGGCGTTCGTGGCTCTGGCCGTGGCGCTGGCGTTCGATGGGCGGTTCTTCACGAACAACGACTGCTCGCTCGACCGGCTCAGCGAGAACTTCCACTGGCTGCTGCTGTTCATCGTTCCGGCGATCACCATGACCGCCTGGGCGGAAGAACGCCGTCAGGGGACCGACGAGCTGTTGTTCACGCTCCCGGCCAATGACTTCGAGATCCTGATCGGCAAGTACGGAGCCGTGCTTGCGGTCTACACCGTGGCACTGTTCTTCACCTTCCCGCTGATCATCGCGCTTCAGATTCTAGGGAGTCCAGACTATGGAGCCCTGTTCGCGACCTACACGGGATACTGGCTGGCGGGAGCAGCGATGCTGGCCGTCGGCATGTTTGCCAGCTCGTTGACGAACTCGTCGACCGTGGCCTTCGTGCTGGCCGCTGTGATCTGTGCCCTGTTCGTCTTTATTGACGAGATGGTGGCCCTGCGATCGTGGCTGGAAGATCTCGGGATTCGCGAGCCACTGGGAGTCAGCGGATACCTGAACCAGTTCGCTGCCGGGGTGATCCCGTTCGGCGGGGTGGTCTACTTTGGTTCAATTACCGCACTCTTCCTCTACCTGAACGCCGTGATGATTTCGCGGCGTCACTGGAAGGGTGGACGCAGCGAGACGAGCATGGAGTTCCAGTACCTGGTGCGGGCTCTGTCTCTCGCCGTGGTCGTCATCAGCTTGTCGTACTCGGTATCGGTTTTTGGCGGACGTATCGACCTGACCCAGGGAGGTCTCTACTCGCTGTCGAGTACCTCACGTCAGGTCATCTCGGGCATCAATCCCAAGCGACCAGTGACGCTGACCGCTTACCTGTCGGACGACGTGCCGAAGGAATACCTCCCCGTTCAGAAGAAGCTGCGTGGTCTGTTACGACAGTTCGATAAGATCGGCGGCGGCAATGTCGACGTGCGTATCGTGTCAGTTGACCCGCTGAGCAAAGAAGCCGAAGAAGCCTCGCAGTGGGGGATCCAGCCGCGTGCGGCTCAATCGGAAAAGGATGGCCGGTTCTCCGTCGAAGAAGTCTTCCTGGGTGTTGTGGCCAGCAGCGGTTTCGACCAGGTCGTGATTCCGTACTTCGACAAGGGAACTCCGGTCGAGTTTGAGCTGACCCGTGCGATCGGCACCGTGGCGAAAGAAAAACGCCTGACAGTCGGCATCCTCACCACCGATGCGAAAGTCTTCGGCGGGATGAACATGCAGACCTTCCAGCCTGACCCTGAATGGCGTCTGGTCACGGAGCTCAAGCGGCAATACAACGTCCGCGAAATCAGCCCCGATAAGGCAATCCCGGTGAAGGGGGCTCCGAAGGCTGCCGAACCGGCGAAGAAGGACGAGAAAGCCGATGCCGCCAAGGCCGAAGCTGAAAAGAAGAGTCCCAAGGTTACTGAGGAAGAGCCGGTCGATGTCCTGATCGCAATTCTGCCGTCCACACTGACGCAGGAGCAGATGAAGAATCTGGTGGATTATGTCGAAGCGGGCGGACCGACGCTGATCTTCGACGACCCGGCTCCCGTCTTCGTGGGGCTTCCAAACTCTCCGAATATCCCCAACAAGCCCGGCCAGGGTGGCGGAATGTTTGGGATGGGGGGGCAACCCGGTGGTCCCAAGGCGGATGGCGGCAAGGCGACCTCGCTCATGGATGCGATCGGTGTCGACTGGGACACTCGCAGTGTGTTGTTCGACAATCTGAACCCGCACCCCAAGCACGAAGAGCGGTTCCCGAAGCAGCTCGTGTTTGTGACCGCCAACCGCGACTCGAAGGACTCCGGCATCAACTCCGAAGTCCCGATCACTTCCGGCCTGCAGGAGATCCTCGCCTGGTTCTCAGGTGAGTTTCGCAAGGCCAGCGGCAGCAAGGTCGAGTTCACAGAACTGTTGCGATCCCATCGTGGCACCTCGGGATCGATCGACTGGGATGACGCGACCCAGAGCTTCGGCTTCGGCGGGCAGCGAGGTCCGAATTTCGATGCCAAGCGAACGACCGACGACAGCAAGCACATCATCGCGGCCCGCATCAAGGGCACCGGCGGAGATGCTCCCGACGGCAAGGTCAACGCGATCTTCGTGGCGGACGTGGACCTGGTGCATGATGTCATGTTCAACATCTTCGACACCCAGATCGAAGACCTGGTGATCGACAACACGCTGTTTGTAATGAACTGCGTCGACACGCTGGCCGGCTCGGAGGACTACGTTCAGCTGCGTAATCGTCGTCCTGCTCAGCGCACTCTGGAACGAATCGAACGCGAGAAGAACAAGTTCGACTCGGCTCGCCAGAAGCGTGAGGCGGAAGCAACCAAGGAAGCGGACGAAAGCCTGAATGCGGCCAAGGCCCGACTGGAAACGGTCCTCAAGGAAATCCGCGACAATAAGGAGATGGACGAGGGCACGAAGCTCACCATCCTGGAAAATCGCACAGCTGCGGAAAACCGCAAGCTGGAACTCGACCAGAAGAAGATCGACCAGAAGAAGGCCAGTGAGATTCGCCTCGCCCGCATTGAGTCGCAAGACCATGTGAAGGGGATCGAAAATCGGATCTGGGCCTACTCGTTCTTGTTGTGCACCTGTCCAGCGCTCTTGCTGGGGGCCGTGGTGTTGGCAATTCGGATGATGAATGAAGACAGCGGAGCGGCGAGTGATCGCCTGGTCAGTCGCTAAACACCGACCCCCGTTGTCCCGTCACCCCGTTTGTCGTTCCTGATTGACTGCACCTCTGAATTTTTGACAGGAATTCATCCATGAATCCGATCAATCGCACACTCGCCTTCGTGGTGGCCGCTGTCCTCTCACTGGCGACAGCTGGCCTGACCTACTGGTCGAACCGTCCCGTCCAGATGGACGATACGGCCGAGATCGGCCAGCCGTTCTTTCCGGACTTCACCGATCCCAACACGGCCACCTCGCTGCAGGTGTCGAGCTTTGACAAGGAAGCCTCGAAGCCCAATTCCTTCAGTGTTGAGTTCAAGGACGGCAAGTGGCGGATCCCCTCGCACAACAACTACCCCGCTGACGGTAAGGATCGTCTAAAGACGACGGCTGCCAGCGTAATCGGTATCACTCGTGGAACCTTGGCGGGGAAGGCGAAAGAAGCCCACAAGCTGCACAACCTGCTTGACCCGCTCGATGAGAAAAGCAACGAAGTGGATGGGCGCGGCGACCGGATCACTCTCAAGGCGGGCGACAAAACACTGGTTGACTTTATCATCGGCAAGAAGGTCGAAGGCTCGGCCAACAAGTACTACGTGCGTCGGCAGGACGAGGATCGATTCTTCATCACCGACCTGAAAATCGACTTGTCCACGAAGTTCGCCGACTGGATCGAACCCGACCTGCTTGATCTCAAGAAGGATGAAATTCAGTCGATCATCATTGATCGCTACTCCGTCGATGAGTCCAAGGGAGAAATCGTTTCCGGCGAGCAATCCGACCTGAAGCGGGATACCGCCACTTCGGACTGGACGCTCAAAGAGATTCCCGAAGGGATGAAGCCGAAGGCCAGTGTCATCACTGCAATGCTCGGTTCATTCGATGATCTGAAGATCGTCGGCGTCCGCCGTAAGCCCGAAGGTCTCAGTGCGAGCCTGCAGGGCAAGGGAGCAATCAAGATCACGGAGTCGACGAAGCTCGACCTCCAGAATCGTGGTTACTTTGTCACACCCAAGGGCCTCGTCTCAAACGAAGGTGATATTCTCGTCTCGACATTCGACGGTGTGAGCTACGTCCTGCGATTCGGAGAAGTCTTCACGGGTTCCGATGTCGATCTTGAGGTCGGAAAACCCGACGAGGCTGCGAAGCAGCCTGAAGAGAAGAAGGAAGACGACGCTGCCAAGCCGGAGGACGCTGCGGCCGATCCCGCCAAGGATCCAGCCGTGAAGAAGAGCCGGTATGTCTTCATTACCGCACAGTTTGACGAGGCTGCTCTGGGCAAGCCCCCTGTTGAGCCGAAGAAGCCGGAACCGCCAAAGGAAGAGGCAGCTGCAACTCCCGCCGAAGGCGAGAAGCCCACTGCCCCGGCGGAACCTGAAAAACCAGCTGATCCCGCGAAGCCTGCTACGCCCGATCCGAAGGCGGAAGCCAAAGCTGCATACGAAGCAGCTCTGAAGCAGTACGAAGTTGATTCCGATGTCTATCGGATTCGCAAGAAGGAGTACGACGACAAGAAGGCAGCCGGAGAGAAGAAGGCCAAGGCATTGAATGCCCGCTTTGCCGACTGGTACTACGTCATCTCGGAAGACCTGTTCGATGAACTCCGCGTGAAGCCGGAAGATCTGGTCGAACCCGCGACCGCAGCGAACCCAGCAGGTGGTAGCGAGCCAGGATTCCCCGCGACTCCCTCACTGCCGAAGGTGCCCAAGTCTGATGCACCCGCTGACGAAGGTGCTCCCGCCGCTGAGGGCGAGAAGCCCGCAGCTCCGGAAGGTGACAAGCCAGCCGAACCCGCTGCTCCCGCGGAAGGAGAAAAGCCTGCTGAACCTGCAGCTCCTACCGAAGGGGCCGAGAAGCCCGCCGAGGGGACTCCTCCAGCAGCTGAGCCAGAAAAACCAGCCGAGGCTCCTGCAGCACCTGCGGAAGAGGCGAAGCCAGCTGCTCCCACCGAGCCGCCAGCTGGGGAAGCTCCTCCGAAGTAGTTTACGACGGTGCCAACAACCCCGGGGCGTTTTTAACGCTTCGGGGTTTTTTCATTGGCCGAATCTGTCGCCCCAGCTCGAATCCCTGACGCGGGTGCTTTCAGCTGAGAGAACGCTGCGAGGGCCATATTGCGGGCCTCTGCATGATCGACCAGGGGCAGCGGGTAGGTCTGACCCAGTTTGACGCCTGCCCGCCGCAGTTCATCAGCGGTCGCCGACCACGGTTGATGAATCGTCTTGTCGCTCAACTTCGCGATCTCGGGCACCCAGCGACGGACGTACGTCCCTTGGGGGTCGAACTTCTCACCCTGCATCATCGGGTTGAACACGCGAAAGTACGGTGCGGCGTCGGCTCCGCATCCGCCGATCCATTGCCATCCCATCGTGTTGCTTGCGAGATCCGCATCGACCAGCGTATCCCAGAACCACCTGGCTCCTTCCGTCCACGAGAGGCGGAGATGCTTCGTGAGGAACGATCCAACAATCATCCGGACCCGATTGTGCATCCAGCCGGTGGTCCACAGCTCGCGCATCCCGGCATCCACGATCGGGTACCCGGTTAGGCCGCGATGCCAAGCCCTGAGCTGTTCGGCATTGGTCTCCCAGTGAAACCGCTCGAAGTCTGCGCGTAGCGGCTTTGTGGGGGTCGTGGGGAAGTGATACAGAATGTGATATGCGAACTCCCGCCATCCGATCTCGCTCAGGAAGGTTTGAGCGTCCTCGGGAGGTCGGCCGCGAAATGTGTGATGTACTGCGTGCCAGATCTGGCGGGGGCCAATCTCCCCGAAGTGCAGATGTGGGGAGAGCCGCGATG
>QWOR01000144.1 GCA_003669575.1 Planctomycetota bacterium
ATCGACTCCACTTCGGCAGCACTCTTGGCGACAACACGCTGGCCATCGACACTCACCGCGAGAATCTGGTCGCCTTCAAAGACCTGTCCATCTGCTTCAGCGGGGCCACCGGGGATGAGTCCGGTCACTCGCACGGTTTCGCCGTCTTGCGTGACCTGCACGCCCACAGTGTTCACTTCCTTCGACTTGGCCAGGGCAGGGGGCGTCACGCGGTAGAGCCCGCCATACTGGTCACAAACGATCAGACGTCCCTTGGGGTCAACACACATATTGACCCACGAACCCTCTTCTTCCTTCGGAACCGAATAGAGCAACTCGACGCGGAAGTCTTTCGCGATCTTCAGATTCTCAATTGGCGTTGAGGTCGCACCCCGCATGTTGCCCTGAGCCAGAAGCTTCGCAGCTGTGAGACCCCAGGGACCACCGGTTAGATCAGCGATGACATCAGGCGTCTTCCACCCCTCGCCCTTGAAGTCGGGCTTGTCCCAACCATCGGCTCGCTGAGTGGAGACCTGCCAGCTCTCATCAGTTGCCAGATTCCAGGTCCCGCGGCTCGACTCGAAGACGAGGTTCAGCAGCACACCGGCTGGATTATCGTCGCCGGAATTCTTCGCCTCGATCACGATGGCATGCTTGTCACCAGGAGCCGATTTGGCAAAGGCCTTCGTCACATCCTTAAAACCCGCCTCTGTCCAGCCCTCGTGGCTCAACGCAGGCTGACCATCGATGAACACTGCCATCGCATTATCGACTGCACCATATAAACGAACACGGGAGATCGGCCCCTTGATCGTGAACTCTTTCCGCAGGTAGATCTCAGGGGCGAGCTTGTCGCCAGACTTCAACCAGACCCACTTCGCGGGTGACTGAATCGACATCTGAACAGGCCTGGCCCGCCGCTTGGGAGCCATGACCTTTTCCTCGGCCATTGCCGAGACGGAACAACACACGAACAAAAGCCAAACCATCCAGCGCACGTCACTTCTCCTGGTGAAAATCCCTGAGGCCAGCCGGCTGCCGACACCCGTTCGGTTCTGGTCCCTTATCCTATCAAAGCACAGTGATCGGTCGAGGGAGACGGTATTTCCCGTGCCATCACAAAAGAGAGCGGCTGGCGTCTCCCAGACGATGGACGATACGTCTCTGTAACGCCGCAGCTTGAAGAGCATGCGTGAAAGCAAACTAACCAGAGAGACTGTTGGACTCCTCGGCAGGCTCACGCCTGCCGCTCTCGATGGACGACCAAGACTAAGTCGAAATGGAAAACTCAGCGAACCCAGGAAACAATGAGTTTGTTACCCTTCGATCGACAAACAGACCTCCACATCCCTCAGCGGCACGCCTCATGTCTTCATCTCGCAAGCTGATGTGGCTGCTGCTGGTCGCCACACTCGTGGCCACGGCGGCATCGTTCTGGGAGGCTCCCTATCCCTCGGAGCTTCGACTCCAGCACGTCCCCACTGTCATTGGACTGGTGGCCCTGGGAGTCGTGGCGGAACGGGGTGCGTTGTCCACGGCATCGATCGTATGTCTGCTCGCGTTTATCTGGCTGCATCTGATCGGGGCTCGTTGGATCTACTCGTTTGTCCCGTATGACCAGTGGTGCGAACAGCTGTGCGGGATGTCGCTCTCAGAGGTCTTTGGATGGAAACGGAACCATTACGATCGACTGGTTCATCTGGCGTCGGGAGTCCTGTTCGTGCCGCCCGCATGGGAGTTGATCCAACAGCAAGGGCTCACAAACCGCTGGTGGACAGCGGGACTTTCGATCTCGATCGTCCTCGCCGTTGGAGCCATCTACGAGATCGTCGAGTGGGCCATCGCCATGCTCTTTGCCCCTCACTATGCCGAGTCCTATAACGGTCAGCAGGGCGATCTCTGGGACCCGCAGAAGGACCTGGCACTCGCGGGAATTGGAGCGATCTTCTGCGCGATACTTCTCGTCATGGTCAGACGAGCGAGTCCGCTCAAGTAGAGCATTGGCCGAGCAGGGGACGCTACTGCGCCTTTGCCCGAATATTCAGTCTGCCATACTTCGGGATCAGCGACTCACCACCGCTGCGGATGTATTCCCACTGGCCATCCCCGTTGAGATCGAGCAACCGTTCCTCAATGGAAATTGGAGGCAAGACTGCTCCGGTGTGTTCGAGGGCAATTCGATCCTTAGCTGGACGATAGGCATAAGTCCGAAAGTCGTCGCCTTGCTGGGTCCCCACTAACACGAGCCGTTCTCCATTACCCAGTAAATCGAGTGACTGCAGTTGGCCATGCAGATTGATGAAATCCGGGTGAACATGGCCGACTGTTTCAAGACGTGCGACCGGTGAGAGAATCGGCGTGTGATCCGCAGCCTCACCACGATTGAGGACGTAATAGATCCCGCTGCCTGGCCGTGGGTCACCGAATCCATAGGTCGCGCCAGCCAGTACTAGATCGAGCCGATCATCGTGATTGAGATCGATGGGAGCAGCAACGACACGATGGTGTATGCGGATGACTTCTCCGTTTGAGTCACGCAGCGGCCCAAACGAGCGAAACTCGAACCGACCATTCTCCCCCAGCGGACGTTCCAATCGGAGCAGGTGCAACCAGCCCTTGTCGGTTCCCGCAACAAGATGCTGTTGTCCACTGCCGTCGTAGTCCCAAAGCGCCGCCCGATGGAAGCCCCATTTGGTCAGGTGCTGAGCGTCGGTATCTCCATCGACGCGAAAGATTCCGTTCTGATCGAACAGGGGAGATCGCTCGGACGAGAGCTGAGGTACGCCGTTCGCTACCAGCAGTTCGCGGAATGACCACTGCGAGTCGTTCTCCAGCAGATACCGTCGTCCCTCAGGCGTCTTCAGTACTTCAGTAAAGTTATACCCCCGCGTCGGGACATCACGTCCGCTCACCCAGCGATCGAACCGGAATTGCGGCTTCGGCCCGGGGACTTTCAGGTTCCGGCATATCGCCAGATCACAGCCGCGAGATAGCAGCAGATCAGTATCTTCACCGTCTCCGATCACCGCCAGTACACCGTGATAGTTATATGCGTCGTACCCATCATCAGGCAGTCCCTCGATCGTCACCTCACCCAGATCCCGGAAGACGGGTTCCCCATCGGCGCCCGACTTAACCCGCTGCAGGTAACGAAACTCATTCCCCACCATCCCACACAACACCAGAAGATCATCGGAGCGAGTCTGACCGTTGCGATACATCACCGGTCGAGATGCTCCCCCGGGGTACCGATGCTGGAACTCCTGAGCCTGCCCCAGAAGCAGAGTCACGCCGTGTTCATCAGCGAGCAGCGACTTCGGCCGGGCGAACTCCTGTCCACTCCGTTTCCGGTACCGCTGCCCGGAATACTCGGGCAGGCCCTCTTTCACGCCAACCTGCGGCATGTACCACAGTTCGCCTCCCCAATCCCCGAAGATCAATCCGTCACACTGCTTGTCAGCGGTGCGATAGATCGTGGGGTAGGTGTAGTTAAAGCCCTCTGGCCAGATCGCCTCGGGATTGGGCGACAGCCGGTACTTCGGATTCACAAAGGGAATGTTGAAGGGAATGCCGTCCGCAGAGAGGAGTGGCTTCTGAGCGACTTCCAATCGGATGTTCGGAAACTCTCCTACTCGCTTCAGGAGCGAGACGTTTCCCTGCCGGTCGGTGCCGACCACTTCCTGATGTCCATCTCCGTCCCAATCAACTGGCTCGACCATCAGCACGACATGCCCCAGTTGATCGCACAGGCGAATCGGCTCCCCAATCGTATGGAGATCCCGTGACGGATAGAGGTACACGCCGTCCCACAAACGCGCGATCAACAGATCCGTCGCATCAGGAGCTGACCAGGAAACTACATCGACGCTGACGATCGTCCCGAACGACATCCGCCCTTCATTGGTTCGCAACTCGGTCAGCGGACCGATTTCAAACTCCGTCTGAGCGAAACAACACTGACCTCCCGCACAGACAACAATGGCCAGCACAAGAACTCGCAGGAAGTGGGAGACACTCATCGCGGGATATCCTCAAAGTCTGTATCGAACGGACAGCCAGCTAGGCCTCATTCCGAAAGGACGTATCTCAGCATCTCCCAGCCCGGGGCTTAGGCTTTGCGTTCTGGCTCCTGGACAATCACTTCGGGATCTTTGCGTTTGCGGAGGTTGGCCAGGATGACTGTGACCAGCCCCAGCAGGATCTCGTCGGCAAACGGAATGACATCAAGGGTGAACATGTCGATAACAAACAAGCTTCCGGTGATCGCCAGCAGGATCGGAAACCGCAGCTTCGTGGCCTGCTTCTCAACAACTCTCTTCGGACTGAACATGAGAAAACTTCCAGACTAGCTGCGGAGCACTTAACCCACGATCACGCGAGGTTGCTTGGTGGGATCGGGCTGGGCCTTGCGGATCAGCTCACGCACCATCCACGGCACATTACCTTCTCCGAACAGCACGAAGCTGATGTTGGCCGACAGTGGACTTTCGTTCGACCAGCCGAAGTGAATCTCCGGGGGGTACCCGGTTTTCGACAACTCAAGCCCCACAGCTGCAATGACGTGGGGGATCGACGAGACCTTCTGGAAACGCAGGATGATGCGTCCACCTTCCTGAATGACTTCGACTTCGGGCGATTGCCAGAACTCGCTGACATCTCCGCGTTCGACTTCCAGAAAGACAATCGGATCATCGGGGGTCAGGTGGTGTTCCTGCCGGATACTGGCTTCCTTCTCGGCCAGATCGCGGCCTCCGGGACGGTGCGGCACAAGGATGGGAAATTCCAGATGTCGCATACTGTCCCACAGGAAATGCGACTCATCATCCTTGTAGCGGAATCCCGTAAACCGCAGCTCAGTGCTGCGCATCGTTCGCGACCAGATTGACGACGCAATAATCGCGATGATAAAGAAACTGGCGATCTTGATTCCGCCCGGCCGCTCGATGATGACGGCAACGGTCGTGTACAGGAACAGCACCCCAATCATCGAGTAAGCCCACGGCCAGCGATTAAACCACGAACCCGTCCTCTCGTTATAGGTCTCAATCACGGTGGCAATGGCGGCACTCGACATCAGAACCAGCACGCCCGTCGCATAAGCTGCTCCCTGAGCAACGACATCCGCGTCAAAAATCCATGTCACAACCAGATTGATCACGGTAAACAACATGACCAGTGGTCGTGTCGCTGACGCCCACTCTGGAGCCATCCCGTACCGGGGCAGATATTGCGGCACCAGATTGAGCAATCCTGCCATCGCACTCGCACCGGCAAACCACAGAATCACCACCGTGCTGATGTCGTAGATCGTCCCGAACTCTTCGCCAAATATGGGCGAGATCGGTGTGGGACTCTGGCCGTGGGCGATGTACGCAAGGGCACGGTTTGCCGCCTTGCCAGCTGGATGCATCTTGATCGGAATCTCGGTCGCGACTTCGGGAACCACATGAGTCGTACCATCCGCCAGCGATGTATCGACTTCCTCCCCCGGAATCGAAGCCGCAATCAGCTCCTCCGCGGGGATGAGCGTCACGGTAATGAACGATGATGCGATCAGAAAACAGGACATGATGATTGCGGCTGTGAGCAATAGCTTACGAGTTCCGCGAATTCTTCCAGCTAGTTGCTCTTCCGGGGTATGGCCTTCCCCCCGGACCAGCGGCATGACTGCGATTCCTGTCTCAAATCCGCTGAGCCCCAGCGCCAGCTTCGGAAAGAACAGAAAACAGAGCAGGATAATTGTGCCCCAACCGGTCCCGGAAACGGGCACATGCGTCGCGATTCGCCAGTCTCCGGCAGCCACCGCGTTAAACCAGTGGGCAACCAACTCCGTATGTCCGGCCAGATAACGCAGACACTCCTCGACAAGAATCAGGTTGAGCGTCAGATACACCGCCACAATCACCACGGCGAGACCGATCACCTCGGCAAAGCCACGCATGAACGCGGCCCCGAGCATTACCAGCAACATCATCGTGAGCGTCACCTGACTGTGCAAAAACTCAGGCGATTTGTGCCAGAGCGGGTTGTGGATCAGGTGTTCCGCCGCGTCAGCGGCGGACAGCGTCTTCGTAATCACAAAGTCCGTCGCTGCAAAACCCAGCAGCACGAGAATCAGCAGTTTCCCGCCCCATCCATGGACGAGCCGCGCCAGCATGGCGATCGACCCTTGCCCGTATGGAGAGGAACTGGCCACATGACTGTAGATCGGCACCGCGCCCGCCAGCGTGACGAACACCAGAAACAGCGTCGCCAATGGGGACAGTCGGCCCGTCGCTTCAAACGCGATCGAAGGCTGATATCCCAGGGTACTGAAGTAATCGACCCCGGTCAGGCACATCACCCAGATCCAGGGACTCGTATGATGAGCGTGCCCGACGGCACCTTCGCCGGGAGTGGAACCGTGACCTGGGGACGGTTCCGCGGGAGTGGTCGATGACATTGAAGAACCAGAAAACAGACAGTCGCAAGGGGACAGACGCCGGCGACAACAACAGCGGATCAGGACGAAATCAGCAGCTGCCAGATCACCTCAGCTACGAACAAGATGCAGATTTACGGATTGTCATCAAAGCCCGGTGAGAGAGCCACCCCAACATCTGCACACGCGACCACTAGTCATTTGAAAGAGACTTCTGCCAGAAAATCGTACGGTTTGCCCCCCTGAGGTCCCGCGTGGTGCGAGTCAACAACTCGACGGTCCCACCGGGATCAGCTCCCCATTCTGCTCGATATTGACTGATCCTGCTTCTTAACGATGGTTGCCGCTCGCGGAGAATTGGAGATCGACAGGTTGATCGGTCTCTTAAGGTTTTGGCCGCTCTTCAAATGACTCTCGACATCCGCCTAATCATTGTGCTCTAGGCTTTAACTCAATTTCGCGAAGCTTGGGGACCGCGTCTGGTGACTCGGGCTGAGGTCGAACCAACCACGCCCAGTGCCGCCCCTGCGACGCCCAGTGAATGCTGTACAGCATGAATGCCAGCACCACGAGGAGAAATATCAAACGCCCCTTCTGACCACCGGGACTCAAGAGCGGATCTGGCTGATGTACTCGTCCAGTTCGCATTCCACGACCCAATTCTTAAAACACAGTAAAGAGCCCGCACTACAGGGTGGGGACCAGCCGCTTCGAGCTCACTCCTCCACTACTCGGCAGCCTCACCCCGGCCACACTCCCTGAAACACCTCGGTCGCAGGCCCCGTCATAAACACAGACTCTTCGTCACCCGGCCACTCCAGTTCCAGGTCTCCACCCGGCAGATGAGCCAGCAGCTTCCGTCCCGTCCGTCCGGTCAGCACACCAGCCACAGCCACTGAACACGCCCCGGTCCCGCAGGCCAGCGTTATCCCGCTGCCGCGTTCCCATGTCCGCATCGTCACTTCGGTCGGGCTGTGGACCTGCACAAAGTGAACGTTGATCCGGCGCGGAAACACAGCTGCGTTTTCGAGAATTGGCCCGATCGCTGTCAGGGGCACGCGTGACACGTCTTTACAGTACAGCACCACATGCGGGTTCCCCATGCTGACGCAGGTAATCCGCGGATCGAGCCCGCACTCGGCAAACCACGCTGGCGAATTGGCGACCCACTCTGCAATCGGAAGCGGGGCATCGACCACGCGCGGCCCGGACAGCGTCGTCGGGATCTCAGCGGCCCCCAGAATTGGCTGGCCCATGTTCACGCGGACGCGCTCGACCTTCCCTTGAACATTCGGAAAGACCTGCAGCGTCAGCACCCCGCGACCGGTTTCGATCATCAGCTCCGGCTTGCGGGCGATGCCATGATCATGCACCAGCTTGGCCACGCAGCGGACGCCGTTGCCGCACATTTCCGACTCGCTGCCGTCGTTGTTGAACATCCGCATGCGGGCATCACCACGCTCGGACGGACAGACGAGAATCATCCCATCGCCGCCGACGCCGAAGTTCCGGTCGCTAATCTTCCGTGCCAGTTCCGGCAAGTCGGCAGGCAACTTCTCCTCAAACGCGTTGATGTACACGTAATCGTTGCCCGCCCCCTGCATCTTCGTAAACCGCATCACAGCTCCTCACCTCGCCACCGCCGCATCACAATGCGGCCACACAAATGACACCCGCTCATTGTAGAGAGTTCGCCCGGCCAAAGCCCACGCCCGAGCCTCCCTCCTTCTGGCCATCAGCTATCCGCCACAAGCCATCTGCCTCGTCCGTTCATCCACCCAGATTCGCGACCGTCTTCTTCTTATATGCTTCAACTCCAGGCTGGCCGTAGGGGTTGATCCCGATCAACCGGCCTTCAACCACGGTGGCCAGCATGAAGAACTGGAACAGCTGTCCCAGAGCATATGCATCCAGCCCCGGCAGGATCAGACTCGCCGTCGGTCGCCCCGCCTCGGCATAGGCCTGATTGGTACCGGCTGTCGCAGCGGCCAGGATCTGCGGGATCGTCTTCCCGGCATACATATTCAACTTATCGTGATCGTCAGCGGTCTTCGGCAGGGCGACCGGCGGGGTCGCGGGCTTCTCGACGATGAGGTTCGTGATCAGCTTGTCCTTCGCCCCTTCCTGATGCTGCTGGCCACGGCTGTGCAGGTCACGGGTGTTTACCACGGTCAGCGGGAAGGCCCCGCGCTCATGCTTGCCCAGGCTCTCCGCCAGCAGTTGATCGTACCACAGCCCCACCGCCTCCAGCCGCTTACCCCACGTCGACAGTACGCGGTTCTTCAGCCCGCGATCCCGCTCCAGCAGATGACAAACCGCCACGTAATCAAGCACAGGGTTCTCACCCTGCGGAGCAGACCTGAACTGCTCGGTCATGTCGGCCGCCCCGCGCAGCATCGCTTCAATGTCGACACCCAGCACAGCTGCAGGGTAGAGCCCGACCGCCGTCAGCACCGAGAACCGCCCGCCGACCCCGTCCGGAATTGGAAAGACATCGGGGTACTTGGCCGCGTTCGACACATCGCGCAGCTTCCCGACCTCGCCCGTGATCGGCACGACCAGATTCCGGGCCAACTCCGAACCGGCCCCGTAATACGCATCCAGGGCATTGCGAAAAATCCGGAACGCCGCAGCTGTCTCCAGCGTGCCGCCCGACTTGCTGATGACGCAGATGCCCCATCGCTCGGTCAGTTCCTTGGGGTTCTTGCAATGAGCGGCCAGCAGCTGCAGTAACCCATGCACCGAGTCGTTGTCGACATTGTCCCCTTCAAAGTAGAGCCGGGGCACGCCGCCACGTTCGGACCGCGTCAGATCGTTGTGGTAGGGGTGGCACACCGCCTCAAAGATCGCCCGCAGGCCCATGTAAGACCCGCCGATTCCCAACGACACCAGAATGTCGATCTGCTCCCGCAGCCGCTTGGCCGACGCCTCGATCCGCGAAAGCAGCTTGTTCGCCCCACCGGCCAGCAGCTCCGTCGGCAGCTCAATAAACCCTGCATCGAGCGGCAGCTTGTCCTCCGGAATCTTTCGCTTCTGCCTCAGATCCGCCACATCGGCCACCGTCTCCGCCCGGGCTGCCTCCAGCGACGGTTTCAACCCCCGCAAGGCTGCAGGCTGAATAAAGGGCAGGGCAGCTGAGGCGTCGTAGCGCAATCTGTTCGGCATCGGAGTTTCTCGACAAGCGACCGCCAGCCCGTCATTCCCGGGGCCCCCAACACTGGTCCCCCATCACCGCGAGCCGGCTCAACACGAGATGTACCCCCTGCACGCCCGAACCGCCAGAGATGTTTCTGAAAATGCCGAGGGCCGCACGCAGGTGATTCTTCACGCAGTAACGTGCTATGTATTCGTTGTTGGTTCGAAAGAGCCACTACCGAGAGGCCCAGCCTCTGCTCGAAGGGTTTGGGGTGCAAAGCAACAAGAGGCTCACACAACTGGTATTCTTGATGAAAGATCCTCTTGTTCCTTTGTCACTCGGACACCCAAAGAGGCGTCCGGACCACCCGGTCCGCCCTACTCAGAGCATCGCCACCGCGTTAGATTCTCAATGGTGAAATTTTCCATGAGCCTCCCACGGAACAAATCATGAGCGCAAGCATCTCTCTCAAAGGCAAAGTCGCATTGGTCACCGGGGGTGGGAGGGGGATCGGCAAGGCCATTGCGAAGCGATTCGCTGAGGCGGGAGCCGATGTGGTCATCGCCAGTCGCAAGCTCGAAAACCTGGAGGCGACAGCGAAAGAGCTGGCCGGGCTGCCGGGACGGGTGGTGCCAATGGCATGTCACGTCGGGCGCCTGGATCAACTCGAAAATCTGGTCCGTGAAACCGAAGCCCAGCTCGGGCCGATCGATATTCTGGTCAACAACAGTGCGACGAATATTGGCCAGGGGCCTTCACTGGAAATCACGGACGAGATGCTCGACAAGATCGTTGAGATCAACATCAAGGCTGCGATTCGGCTGGTCCGTCTGACCGTGCCGAAGATGATCGAACGGGGCAAGGGCTCGATCATCAACATCAGTTCGATTGCCGGTCTGGAGCCGCAACCGCAGGGATTGCTGTACAGCTTCAGCAAGGCCGGGCTGATTATGATGACGCGAGGCTGGGCTCGGGAGTTTGGTCCGCTGGGCGTGCGGTGCAATACGATTGCCCCCGGCCTCATTCAAACCGACTTCAGCGAATACTTCTGGAAAGACGACAAATACCGCAGCCACCTCGAACAGACTCAACCGATCCCCCGCATCGGACAGCCCCATGAGATCAGCCACGCCGCGTTGTATCTCGCCTCCGACGAAGCGTCCTATGTCACGGGACAAGTTTTCGTCATCGATGGCGGCATGACCGCCTGATCATGAGACCCGTCGACCCCAGCCTCGATCTGCGATGAACTGGTCTCAGTATAGTGCTCTCCCTGGAGTTCTCCCGATGAGTTTACAGCCGGATTTTTTTGAAATCTCCCCTCGGGCACGGGATTATCGTGAGCGGCTGACGGCATTTATGGAAGAGCACGTCTACCCGAACGAAAGGGAGTATCACGAGCAGGGCCAAACGGGTGATCGCTGGCAACCGCGTCCCCTGATTGAGGAGCTGAAGTCGAAAGCGCAGGCGGCCGGTTTGTGGAATCTGTTTCTTCCCGAGAGTGAACAGGGAGCCGGCCTGACGAACCTCGAATACGCGGGATTGTGCGAAATCATGGGCCGCGTTCCCTGGTCGCCCGAGGTCTTCAATTGCTCGGCTCCCGATACCGGCAATATGGAGGTCCTCGTTCGATATGGCACGAAACAGCAGCAGGAACAGTGGCTGAAGCCGCTGTTAGCCGGAAAGATTCGCTCCTGCTTTGCGATGACAGAGCCGGATGTCGCCTCATCCGATGCCACGAACATTGCCTCGCGCATCGAACGGCACGCGGAGAATTCTGCGGAATATCTTCTCAATGGAACCAAGTGGTGGACATCGGGTGCCGGGGATCCACGCTGCCAGATTTGCATTTTCATGGGGCAGACCGATCCGGCCGCCCCAGCTCATCAGCGGCAGTCGATGATCCTCGTGCCCATGAATTCCCCTGGCATCACGATCAAACGTATGCTCACTGTTTTCGGTTACGATGACGCCCCGCACGGCCATGCGGAAATCGTATTTAAAAACGTCCGGGTACCCGCCTCGAATCTTCTGCTGGGCGAAGGACGCGGCTTTGAAATTGCCCAGGGACGCCTGGGGCCGGGACGAATTCATCACTGCATGCGGCTCATCGGCCTCGCCGAACGCGCCCTTGAGTCCATGTGCCGACGCGTGCAATCGCGTGTAGCGTTCGGTAAGCCGTTGGTGGATCAGGGAACCATCCGGGCCCACATCGCCGACTCGCGGATCGAGATCGAGCAGGCCCGGCTCTTGACAATGAAGGCTGCGCATCTGATGGACACTGTCGGCAATAAAGTCGCCCGCACCGAGATTGCGATGATCAAGGTCGTGGCCCCGAATGTTGCGTTGCGGGTTATCGACCGGGCCATTCAGGCGCACGGTGCGGCAGGTGTCAGCGGCGACTTCTTTCTGGCTGACGCCTGGGCCTCAGCCAGAACATTGCGACTGGCAGACGGCCCGGATGAAGTTCACCGCGAAACCATCGCCCGCCTGGAACTTCGCCGCCATTCCTAGAGTGACAGGACACACCACGAACTGGAAACTGCCGAGTGAGGATGATCCGATGGAAGTGCGTGACAAGATTGTGGTGGTGACCGGTGGTGGGAGCGGTATCGGCCGGGCTCTGTGTGAACGATTTGCGGCGGAGGGAGCCCGGCGAGTCGTCGTGGCCGACCTGAACGAGTCTCTCGCCCGTGATGTCGCCAGCCACATTAACGGGTTGGCGGTTAAGACCGACGTCGGCATCGAAAGTGACCTGCAACGTCTTGTGGAAATCACCACGACGGAACTGGGGCCGATCGATCTCTTTTGTTCGAATGCCGGCATCATTTTAATGGGTGGTGCGGAGGCCCCGGATGCCGATTGGCAACGGATCTGGAATGTGAATCTGATGTCTCACGTGTACGCCGCGCGAGCCGTGTTGCCCGCCATGCTTGCCCGAGGGGAAGGCTACCTGCTGCAGACAGCCTCGGCAGCTGGACTGTTGTCGCAGATTGGATCAGCTCCCTATTCAGTGACGAAGCATGCCGCTGTCGGCTTTGCAGAGTGGTTGTCAATCACGCATCGAGCGGCTGGAATCAAGGTTTCGTGCCTGTGCCCGCAGGGTGTGCGCACGGAGATGTTGCACCAGTCACTGGGAGGCATCGCCGACCTTCTCCGAGAAACGGCACTGGAACCCGAGCAGGTAGCCGATGCCGTGATTGCCGGATTGGCCGCTGAGCAGTTCCTGATCCTGCCTCACCCGGAAGTCGCGGATTACTTCCGCCACAAGGCGGGCGATTACGATCGCTGGCTGCGCGCCATGCGGCGTCTTCAAGCACGCGCTGGGGGGACCCCATGAGCTTGTTGACTCTGGTTCGTCACGGCCAGGCTTCGTTCGATGCCGACGATTACGATCGACTTTCCGCTCTGGGAGAGCAACAGGCCCGCTTGCTGGGACAATACTGGGCGAACCAGCGCATGGCGTTCGACGAGGTCTATACCGGGCCGAGATCACGTCAGCAGAAGTCCGCCGAGTTGGTGGGAATGGGCCTCCAGCAAGCCGGTCTCGTTTGGCCCGAGCCAGTCATACTGAGCGATCTGGACGAATACGATCTGGAGGGACTTCTCAAACGCCTCGCTCCCCGACTCGTCGAGCTCCATCCCGAATTTGCTCAACTGATGAAGGACTACCAGTGCAGCGTCGGAGAACAAAACCGTCTGCGGGATTTCCAGCGGATGTTCGAGTCGCTCTTGCGACACTGGCAAAGCGCTGAACTTCCTGATGAAGATATCGAAAGCTGGGCGGCGTTTCGAAATCGAGTTGATCGAGTGATCCGCCGAGTCCAGGAACAATCGGGACGGGGACGACGGGTGGTGGTTTTCACATCCGGCGGTTTCATTGGCGGCGCCACGCAGCAGGCACTCAAGGTCTCCGATTCGACAGCCCTCGAATTGAACTGGCGAATCCGCAACTGTTCACTGACCGAGTTTGTCTACACGCGAAACCGCTTCTCTCTCGACAGCTTCAACACGATTCCTCATCTCAGCGACGCTGCGTTGTGGACCTATCGCTAAAGGAAGATTCCCATGAGTTCCGATCTCAACAGTCCGGTTCCCATCCGTGCGGGAGAAGAGCTGCCGCTGGAACGTCTGTCGGATTATCTCCACCAGCAGTTGCCGGACGCCTCCGGGACACTCACCGTCGATCAGTTCCCCCATGGACACTCCAACCTCACTTATCTGCTGCGACTGGGGACCAGGGAACTGGTCCTGCGGCGACCGCCGTTTGGCAATCGAGTCGCCTCGGCTCACGATATGGGACGCGAGTTTCGCATGCTGTCGCGGCTCCATCATGTCTTCTCTGCTGCACCGCGTCCCGAACTCTACTGCGAAGACGAAAGCATCATCGGCTGCCCGTTTTACCTGATGGAACGGCGACGTGGACTCATTTTAAGAAAGACGCTGCCAGCGGGGGTGACGATTGACGCCGATCTGGCAGGTCGCATGTCGTGTGCGCTGATCGACAATCTCGCGTCGCTGCATGCAATCGATTATCAGGCCGCCGGACTGTCGGACATGGGCAAGCCTGAAGGCTATGTTCAACGCCAGGTTGTCGGCTGGATTAAGCGTTACGGCCAGGCACAAACCTCCACGGTTCCCACCATCGACGGAGTCGCTAAATGGCTGAGCGAGAACCTGCCACCGGAAATGGGGGCCACCGTCATTCACAACGACTTCAAATACGACAATGTGATGTTCGATGCCGCAGACCTCACGAAGATCGTGGCTGTGCTCGATTGGGAAATGGCAACGATTGGTGCCCCCCTGATGGATCTGGGGACGTCGTTGGGCTATTGGGTGGAAGCGACCGACCCGGTGCCGTTACAGCAGACTGCATTCGGTCCGACAGCTCTGCCGGGCAGTTTGACTCGGGCAGAGCTGGTCGATCGTTATCAGGAGCGGACAGGCGTCAACGTGCCAGACGTGATCTTTTATTATTGTTTTGGTTTGTTCAAACTCGCGGTGATCGTGCAGCAGATCTACGCGAGATTTGCACGCGGACATACCACCGACCCTCGCTTCGCCCACCTCGACCAACTCGTGTTTCTCCTCGGGAAACAAGCCGACCAGACCCTTCATTCCGGAAAGATTTAAGGCAGAGTCTCTCTGAATCTGGTCCGGAATACCTCTCCAGTCAGGACAGACATCCCTGGCAGTTCATTCTCGACGTGAAGATGAACCCAGCCCCAGCCCTGACGGCCTGGGTTGCAGAACAACAAGTGGATCACGGAACAAGTCTTCTTGATGCAAGCCCTCTTGTCCTTCGTCACCCAGTCGCCCAAAGCGGCGTCTGGGCTACCCACTTTTCACGTTGACTCCGGTATTACTCAG
>QWOR01000358.1 GCA_003669575.1 Planctomycetota bacterium
ATGAGTCACGAAGACCGAAGTAAGCGTGTAACGCTGAACCAGAGAACGGAAAAGCTGTTGCATTTGCTGGCGGTTGCGTCCATCAAGACTGCCAAACGGCTCATCGAGCAGCAGTACCTGGGGGTGAGCCAGAATGGCGCGGGCAAAGGCGACTCGTTGCCTCTGGCCTCCGGAGAGCTGGGAGTGTCGCTTGTGGGCATGGGGGACGAGATCGATAGCCGAGAGCAAATCGTTAACCTGCGACTCGACTGCGACATGAGATTCACCTCTCAGCTGCGGAGCAAAGCCAATGTTCTGCGTGACGTTCAGATGTTCAAACAGCAGTGGCTCCTGATCCAGATACACGGTTCCACGTGACTGCGGCGGAAGTGGTCGAATGTCGCGGCCATGGACCTGAATGGAGCCCACTTGGAGTGGGACAAGCCCCGCGATCGCACGAAGCAGCGTGGTCTTTCCACAGCCAGATTCTCCCAGCACGACGAGAGTCTTCCCCTCAGGAACAGACAGTGTCACATCACACAGAATGGGCTGCTGCCCGAGGCTGACAGTAAGGTTCTGAACATGCAGGACCGGTGAGTGGGACTGGTGTCCTTCAGGAGTACTCATCCGTCGAACTCCTCGGAGTGAGTTCGCTGAGAACGGAGTAACGTCGTGGAGATAGCAAAACCCGCCACCGTGGGCAGCAGGAGCACAATCGCAGACTGTGCGGCTTGGTTGACATTGGCCTCACGAAGAAAGCCGAACAGCATTACGGTCATCGTGCGAACACGACCTCCGCCAATCACCGAGACGAGGCCGTAATCGAGCCAGGAGAACAGAGCAGCTTGAACAAAACAGATGATGATCACTGGTGATAGTGATGGCCAGATGGCATGTCGAAGGACTGCCCATCGACCGCCACCAAGGCACTTGACGAGTTGTTCCAGACGATCTGCTCGCGGAGACCAGAGCTCGCTGAAGTACACTCCGGTCAGCGATGTCGCGAATACGAGCTGGACCAGAACTGTTCCGAGAAACGAGCTCGAAAGATTCAACCGCACCATGAGGTCATACAGGCTGATACCAACAATCACGGGTGATAGAACAAATGGAAGGTAGATGACAAAGCGAGGCCAGGAGCTGACGGAATGTCGAACAACTCGCCCCACCCACAATCCACACACTGTCCCGACAGTTCCGACGATCACCGACATCAAAAGGGAGGTGGCGAACGCCTCTCCCATTCGATCTCGGTCCGCCAGGAATCTGGTCCAAGGGGAGAGATCGACCCGTTCCGGCTTTAGCACGGGAAACGACCACCCGGTCCCTGAAGAAATCAACGCCAGGAGCAGGTAAGGCAGCAGAACAGCCAGCAACAACACGCGGCGGATCCCGGTGCCACTCTCCCGCCTGTCTGGCGATGACATTACTTCAGTCACGGGCGGGTCTCCGTGACAACATCACCCACAGCAAACCCGCCGCTAATATGAAGTAGACCACCGACAGCACGAATGCGACTGGTCGATCTGCCAGATCAAATTGCCCGAAATGTCGCTGAGTCAGGACGGACAAGAACTGAGGTGATTGTCTTCCCAGCAGAAGGGGGATTTCATAGCTGCCAAGATTGAACAGAAAGTTGAGCAGCAGCAGCGACCAGCCCTGCTTCCAGAGCATTGGACAGGCGACCTGCCATCGGCTTTGAGTTGGAGTGGCTCCCAGCGTGTGGGCCAGCTGTCGAAACCGGTCGATGCGGGCAGTCTCCCAAATGTTGAAGAAATAGAGCGTCAAGAGTGGAACAGAGACCAGCGTCTGGGCCACGATGATTCCCACAGCCCAGCGGTCATTGACCAGAGCCGGCCAGTGATCTGGCGAAGCCAGCAAACCAATCGCGTGAGCAAGTCGGGCCAGATACCCACCGGGATTGAGCAGCTGATACACAATAAATCCCATCACGACAGATGGTGTCCCAAGTAACAGGCACAGAACCAGATGGGTGGAGCGACTATTCCGCTCCTCCGCTCGAGAGAGAACAAAGCCCAGCGACAGAGCCCCTGCCAAGAGGGTCGAAACGCCAGACACCGACAACGTGTACAGAATATTCTGCCAGAGTACACCGCTTTGGAAGGCAACGAACCAGTGCGAAAACGTTGCTCCGCGACCGAAGGATCCCAGTACTCCCAGACTGGAAAGCAGCGAATAGATCAGCACCCATGCAACCGGAGCCAAGACCAGTAGGCCGAGCAACACGCGTCCGGTCCACAGCCAGTCATATTTCCCATTCCGGTCAGCTCGCATGTTCGATGATCTCTCGACGAAAATCTTTGATCAGTCGTACCATGATCTCTGGGGCCGGTTCCATCAACGCTGAGCGTTCGAGTTCATCGCGGGTCGCCACGCGAACACGACCGGGGATCTGCGAGAACCGGGTTTTCCATTCTACGGGTAACAACGAGACCGACAGCACGCTCCCGTCTCCCCAAACTCCCGGAGACGCCTTTCGCAGCTGAGCTTCGGGGGAGATCAGGAAGTTGATCAGCGTCAGGGCCGCAGCCTTGTGTGGAGCATTGACGGGGATTCCCAGATAGTGCGAGTTCCGGATCGTCCCCGTGTCGAGGACGTAGGCCTTCGCTGTTTCGGGCAGGACACCCTGCAATACTTTATTGTCGACCTCTCCATCGTTGTTGCTCATGGTGAAATCAATCTCCCCATTACTGAAGAGCTGGTGCAACTGGGCCACTCCCTGGGGAAACGTTTCTCCCTTCCGCCACAGGTCGGGCTGGATCTCCCGAATCCATTTCCAAAGTCGCTGTGAGGAACTCACATAGACCTGCTCGTCAAAGGTGCCGTTCAGTGAGTCTTGGCCTCCTGCAAAGTCATACAGCAAGGACTTCAAGAACGTCATTCCAGTGAACTCAACATCCCATGTGAATCGTCCGGGATGAGACTGCACCCATGCAGCGATTGTCTCTTTGGTCCTGGGCGGGTCGGTGACGTTGTCGCTTCGATAGATCAGGGCGAGCTGGACATTGCCCCAGGGGCATTCATAGCCCTCCACCGGCTGTTGAAAGTCGATCGCGACAAAGCGATTCGTCCAGTCAATCCAGCGCTGGTTTGGCAGTCGATCGGTGAAGGGGCCATAGAGGGCCTTGAGCTGGCGCAGCTGGTAGAAGGTTGCCCCATTGATCCAGATGACATCCATGTCGCCAGTGGATCTTCCCGTTTCCAGATCGACCGCCAGTCTGCTGGCCAGTTCGTTACCCATCCCTCCGGTGAGTTCGAGTTGAACACCAAAGCTCTTCTGGAGCTCGACCGCAACGTACTCTCTCATGTAGGCATTGATCAGCGGATCGCCATCCCACATGGCCATGCGTACGGTTTGACCACGCGCCAACTGGAGAACCTCGTCCCAGGTGGTCTCAGAGTTCAGCTCCGCAGCGGCAGGCGGCTTTCGGCAACCTGAATACCCCAATGTTGCCGCTGCGAGAACGATGGCTGAACGACGAGTCAGTGAAATTGACATCAGAGAGTCGTTTCCTCGTCGTGATTCGGCAACGGGGGAGGGGACGGAGGAGCAAACAGCACGACCGCCGTCGCGATCCGAATGAGTGCCGTCAGCCAGCACAACCCTGCAAACGTCCATGCCAGTCGGTTGAAATGAGTGGGCAACAGGCAGAACAGCACGAAGAATATCACGGTCTCCGTCCCCTCCATCAGGCCGACGGAGTAATAGAACGACTTCTTGCCACCCCATCCGCTGGTGACACCACGCTTCGCGGAGATCACGGCAAACGCGAGAAATGAACCGGATGTGGCCATGAAGCTGTAATTGAGAACACTGGCCGCTGTCATTCGGTTATTGTCAGCGATTGCGAAGCTGAGCGGAACGCCACCATAAAAAAGGATGTCGAGGACGATGTCGAGAAAGCCTCCGACATCAGTCACTCCCCGCCGCCGGGCGACACAACCGTCGAGGCCATCGGCGAGGCGATTTCCCAGCAGCAGAACTAACGCAACTCCGTAGTGTGACCCCGCGATTGCGGCACAGCTGACTATTCCCAGAAGAAATCCGATGATCGTGACCGCATTGGCCGACACCCCTCTGGACGCGATCCACCGTGCGGGTGGCTCAAGCAGCGGATCGATGAGGCGGCGTATGGGGCGGTCCAGCATGAAGTGACTCACTGATCGATCAGGTTATTTGACCTCGAACACAAGATCTTTCACACCCTGGTCGGTGACATCAATCGTCCACGGGGTCTGAGTGACCTGACTGTACTTTGCTTTTTTGAGACGGGAAGCAAGTTCCGGGGACAACGTCACTTTGTACCTTCCCGGAGGGACTCCATCTCCGAAAGGGTAGGTCTTCACCGTGAAACTCCCATCCAGTTGCAGCAGACTGCTCGGCTTGTCGTTCTGATAGGAATTCGATTCGTCCGGGTGAAAGTAAATCGCCCCCGCAGTGACAGCCTCACCCTTGAGCTGAACCTTACCCGTCACAGAAACCATGGGAGGAGGTTCTGGTCCCTGGCTGCATCCGAGAAGCACGCTGAACAAGAGTGGACAGATCTTGCAAACAAGTGACATAGGGCGTTTCACGTTAGAACTCCACCGTTTCGCCATCTGCCATGCGAATCAGTCTTCGCAGAATCTTGGTGTCGAATGAGAAGCTCAGCGATCGGACACTTCCATCGCCAAACGCAAACTGTGGTCCACCGGCATCGGGAGTCCCCCAGTTGCCGCCGCCACAGGATTCAGCCTCGACTGTCCAACCGGCTCCACTGACCCGGTCAGGAAAGTTGTTGAGAACGGCGTCAGGATACAGTTCGTCACCACAACGACCACACCCGCCCGTACCTCCGAGAATCCATGGCTCGTCCCAGTACATGGAGCCGGTTTGGTACGCCTTCTGGGCCATCGCCTTTTCACCGAAGAAAATGGTGTTGGACGTGCCATCTGTGACATCGCGGAATCGGGAGACGAATCCCCAGCCCGCATATGTCGTCTTGAAGATGGTGTCGTTGGAGGCGTAATCGGATCGCGAGCTGGAACCAAGGCCACCATCGCTGTACGACCAGCCGGGGTAAACGGAATCAGTGGGCGAGATCTCTGTTAAACCAGAACGCCGCGAGGGCATCAGAAAGACCGACACGGGAGTCTTGATGCAGGTCGTCGGTTCCTGAAACAGAGCAGCCTGCTCCAGGAATGGCAGAAGAGAATAGAAGGTTGACCCCAGCTGCTGCCTGGGCAGGTTTCGAGGATCGCCCCAGCGTGGCCGGAAGTTCCCATAGCCGGGGATCACGGTGTACACGTTCGGGGACGGGATTTCCGCATTGTTCTGAACAGTCACGTAAGGTGAGGTGTTGTTCGAGCCGCTAGCGTAGTCATACCCTCCGCTGTTGGGCAGATGGCCGTGCACATCGGAGAAGTTATGGGCCGCCAGGCAGATCTGCTTGAGATTGTTACGAGACTGGCTGCGACGTGCAGCTGCGCGGGCCTGCTGGACGGCTGGCAAGAGCAGCGCAATGAGGATGGCAATGATGGCAAGGACGCCCAGTAGTTCAATCAACGTAAATCCACTGCGTGGGAGTCGCGATGGCCGGGTTGAGACTGCGCGACTCACAAACATCGATACGCCTCCAGCAACAGGTGGGTTCCACAGCTTCACTGCTCAGCACCAGACATTCCGTCACTCGCACTCTCAACCGCTGGCTGTCGCACTCAGGTCTGTGACGGTTCCAGTCAGTCAGCTCAGTCAGACGGAGCTTGATCATCTCCCCCTGCATTGTCATTTCAGCGATCTGGTCTGAGTATACTGCAGTCTGGTCGGGCAGCACGCTGGTCGCACGTCTTCGATGACCACCGTCACGTTCAGAATGTCACGAACACCGATACCAATGCGGGTGAGCGTGAAGAACTGGTGGCGGGGCAGTAGGATCACAGGTTCAGATTTCCTCCACCTCAGACGGAGTTCGCAACTCATGCGATTTCGCTCAATCGTCACATTCGCCTTCTGCGTTGCCGCTTTGTCGTGCTCCGTCCAGCTCCTGGCTGAGGACAACGCCAAAAGCGTCGCTCGATGGGAACCGGTCATTGCGGCATTTGAAAAGGAAGACAAGGAATCAGCTCCCATGCCAGGGGGAGTTGTCTTCTATGGCAGTTCCAGTGCGAGATTGTGGAACCTGAAGGTTTCGTTCCCGGACCTGCAAACGGTGAATCGAGGCTTCGGGGGTTCCGACATGGCAGCCGCAGCGCACTACTATGATCGGGTAGTGCCTCCGAATCGGCCGCGCGTGGTGGTACTCTATGAAGGAGACAATGATCTGGCGAATGGTCATACAGCCTGCCAGATTCTGACAGACTTTGACAACCTGATCGCGCGGCACAAACAGGCCCTGCCAGATGCGAAGCTGATCTGCCTGAGCGTGAAGTACAGCCCTTCGCGGGCAAAGTTGCGACTTGATCAGGAGGCAGTGAATGCACTGCTTAAGGCCCGCTGCAATCGCGATCCACAGCTCATGTTCGTTGATCTGGCCAGTACCTTGTTGGATGAGCAGGGAGAACCGCAGGAGAAATACTTCCGGCCCGATATGTTGCATCTCAACCAGGAAGGGTACGCGCAGTGGAACGCCAAACTGTCGCCGGTGCTTGAGCAGGTGTTCCAGACAAAGTAGACGGGGAAGGGAAATGCTGGGGTGGTGACATCATCTGCCAGATGCTGCGGATTAATGAAACTGGCCGATCAATGTTGCGATATCGACAGATTGGCGCAACGCCCTGACCCGCATGAGAAGCCCTCACTGACGGTTCCAACACGGAATTCATGCATGGCTGCGATCTCACTCGAACTTCCGACGATCCAGAATTGGAGCTGTCACAATTGTGGCGGTTGCTGTCGGCAGCATGCGATTTACGTCACAGAAAGCGAGGAACAGCGGATTGTCGGACAGAAATGGATCGATCTGCCCGACTGGCCGGTTGGACAAAGCCTCTTTGTGGCGGATGGTCCGCGCGGCCAGAAGCGACTGGCCGCACGCAGTGACGGCGGTTGTGTCTTTCTGGATGAACGCGGATTGTGCCGTATCCATGCCAAGTTTGGCGAACCCGCGAAGCCGCTGGCCTGCCAGATCTATCCCTATGCATTTCATCCGGCGGGAGCAGGTCTGACCGTCAGCTTGCGATTCAGCTGTCCCTCGGTTGTTAAGAACCTCGGGCAGCCCGTCGAAGACCAGCAGAAGCATCTTGTCCAACTGGCGAGGCAAGTCCTCCCCCAGGACTATAAACCGCTCCCGCCGCCAGAACTTGTACGTGGGCAATCGGTCAGCTGGGACGTATTCCTGGATTGTGTGGATGCGCTCGATGCGATGCTCGACATGCCTCAGACGCCGCTTGTCTTGCGGCTGCGCAGAATTCTGGAATGGTCGTCACTTCTCGAACAGGCTCCGATCCCGCACCTCACTGGCGATAAGCTGAAGGCGATGATTGAGTTGCTCTATGCGGAATGCGAACAACGAATAGCCGATGAGAAGGCCACCGATGCCGATTCATACCCGACAGCAGTTGGGCAAAGACTCTTCCGGCTGGCGGCAGGGCAATACGCCCGTCACGACACACTCGCAGCGAAGCCGACGCTCAAGATGCGATGGGGGTTCTTCTGGTCGGGGATCCTCTACGCCCGAGGCAAGGGGCTGACTCCGGCTCCGCACCACAAGCTCTCTGCCGTTCCGTTCTCCGCATTGGATAAGTCGTATGGTGGCCTGTCCCTCGAAATGGAACAGCTGTTGACTCGCTATCTGCGAGTGAAGGTTCAGGGGCTGCATCTGTGCGGACGAGCCGCTTATGGCGAATCACTGATCGATGGCATGCGAACGATGACGCTTGTGGTGTCGGTGATGCTCTGGATCTCTAAATGGGTCGCGGCGTCGCAGGGGAGCAAGGTCTGGACACTCGATGATCTGATCGAAGCGATCACGATTGTGGATCACAATCATGCGTACTCGCCAGCTTTCGGGACCCGCAGCTCTCTGTCTCGCGTACGGATGTTGCAGCAGTTGGGAGATTTGAGCCGGTTGCTGGTCTGGACGGCGAGGTGATGTAACGAGTCGGTGCCATCTCACTTATTTCGAGCTGTCACTACCAACATCGACCACTTTACCGGTCGACAGTAAAACCAACCGAGTCGAGATGCGGTCGGGGGGCAGACGGTACATCAGACCGACCGCTCGGGCGTAGGCTCGCATCTGGTCGCGGTAGGCAGCAATCAGATCATGCAGTGATCCGTCATCATCCTTCAGCATCGTATCGGTTTTGAAATCCAAGATCTCCGCCGCGACGACTTGTCCGTCACAGCGTAAGAGGATCAGACGGTCGATGGTTCCCTGAATCGATTGGCCGGAGTCAATTACAGAAAAACGCAGCTCCTGGAACAGTTCCGGTTCGAGGCGGTCTCGAGCCAGTTCCGCCTTGATCACGGACGAGAAAGGCAACTCGTCCACTGTGTGATAGGTTGTACGCGAGAGAACCTTCGCAATCTCCGGTCGTTGCAGGAGTGTCCGGAACTGCTTCACACACGCATCGATGTCGAGGCTGGCCGGAGCGATCGAAGTAGCGATCTCTCGCAGTGCCGTCTCCGGCAACTTCATGTCCTCGATCCACGGGATCTGTTCCAGCCAGGCATGGAATAGTGTGCCCCGTCCAGCACCACTGAGTGGCCTCTTTTGCAGGATCGCGGCCAGTTTGACGTGTGTGGCTTTGTCGGCGAGCCTCGAGGGCGTGACCCGCTCCATGCCGCGTCGACGTCCGCCGGTCAGAGGAGCGAAGGTGATCGAAGTCACTCGATGATTGTGTTTCACAACCGGGGCAGGTTGCTGTAATGCCGGGCATTGTTTGTACCAGTGCGGATCACCACATTCATACAACGTCGTGAGCGGTGTCGCTGGCTGCCCGCTGCCTAGGCCAGACAGCAGCAGGCCCGCCAGTGATTTGGGAATCGAGTTAGAATCCTTGGCCGGCAGGACCATGTGCAGTGCATGAACCGCTCGCGTCATTGCGACATACAGAACACACAGGTTCCCTGTCAGTTCCGTGATTTGGGTCTGCTCGTAAGCCTCCTGAAGTTCTGGCGGCAAGATCTCACGCAGGTCTTTCGCGCGGTAAACCAGCACGCGATCGGGAGGAGCTGCGTCCGACGATTTCGCGGTCAAGTACTTCGGTGCCTGGGTCAGAGATGTGTCCAGGTCGGATAAGAAGACCACATCAAACTGCAGTCCTTTCGATTTATGGACAGTCATCAGCTGAATACGGGCGGGCGTCGTGTTCTCGACTTTGCGAGTCTCGACCAGTTTGATGAAATCACGCGGGCGGGTTGTTACCTGGTACCCTTCGGCCAGTTCGATCAGCTGCCTGAGTCGTGAGCGGTCATGCTCTGTGACCGCATCGCCCAGTTGCAGTACCCAGCGCTGAAGGGTCGACTGATAGCCATCGCTCAGCAGTCGACTGCGCAGATGTTGTGACACAGTCATGGCTGCAGTGTCGTCATCCCAGCGGCCCAGCTGATGAATCTCCGCCAGTGGAGAGGTCGCGACGTGAAAGCGTGCCACACGATCACCAGGATGATCCGCGATCTTGAGGAGCGATAACAGCAGCTGCACGGCGGCAGAGTCTGCAATCAGCGTTCCGCCTTCTTCACTGAACTCTAACTGCCTCTGACGCAGTTTGTTGGCGAGCAGGCGTATCGAGGCATTTCCACGAAACAGCACGGCGATCGTCGCGGAGGGAGCCTGGCGGGCATACTCCGCGATCCGGTCAGCCGTCCGTTCGAGAACGAGATCCGTGAGTTCGGATTTGGATGGCCTGGCGTTTGGTTGCGATAAATCCACGGGCGGAGTGTCTGCGACCTCCAGCTGGACATATCCCGGCATCTCTTTCAGAGCAGTGTCGTGGGACGGGAATGCCTCACACCAGCTGGAGATTCCGTTCGATAGAGTGTCGAACGCGTTGGTCCCCCGCAGTGTGAAGAATGTCTGGTTCACTGCTTCGATGACCGGGGCCGAAGAGCGGCGACTGGTATCGAGCGGTCGACTCGCCAGCTGGGGGAATTCCTTCTGGATGGTGTCAAAGATCGCTGCTTCACCGCCGCGCCACCCATAGATCGCCTGCTTGCGATCCCCCACGCAAAAGAAGGACTTATTGGGCTCCGATGTCGTGACTTCGGCGAAGGGACGGAGAATCTGCCACTGGATCAGCGAGGTATCCTGGAACTCATCCAGCAGCAGATGGTCCAGATCAGCGTCGAGTCGGAAGTTGACTTCGTGGACGGAGCGATCAGCAATGCGTTCGGCGAGTCGTCGTGAAACATCGCCGAAGTCGAGCAAACGCTCCTCATTTTTGAGGCGGGACAACTCGCGGTAGACCCGGTCGAGCGTCTCCCAGGTGCCACGAGTCTGACTGGCCCAGATCTTGTAGAACAGTGCCTTGGCATGCTCGACCAGCGGCATGTAAGCGGCAACCACATCGGTGGGCAACGGCTTGTTGTAGTAGGTCGCGTCACCGCGCACGAGACGCAGCGGCACCCCACTGGCGATGAAACCTTCCCAGTCGCCGGTGCGGGCCTGTTCCTGGTTCTTGGTGATGGCGTTCATCACCCGCTTGTCATTGCTCTGCGTACTCTCAAACGCCGCGATGGCCCCGGAAAGCTCCAGCTCATTCAGAACGGGCAAGTCGGGAATTCGATTCCAGTCGGCCTCGGTTGTCAGCAGGTAGGGGGCCGAGAACGTCTGGACGGTTTCACGCACGAGGTCATGTACGCGGCGAGAGTTCTCGCCTTTGCTGAGCAGATGCATTAACCGGCGGGCATCCTGACGACCAGCTTGCCGGAGTACTGATTCGATTGCCTGGTCGATGAGACGGGCCGATTCGACCTCCTCAATCAGCCGCCAGCCTGGTGGAAATCCGAGTTCAAAAGTGTGACTCGACGCCAGTTTGGAGAAGAGGGCATCCAGCGTGCTGATTTGCACCCGATGCAGCTGTCGTGTCAGCTGTTGGAGCAGCGTGAGGCATTCTTCGCGTGTGACCTCCGGGTGACCGACGAACTGCTGAAGTCGCGAGAGTTCTCTCGCTTCGACAATCGCTGACGCCAGACGCACCAGGATACGATCCAGGATTTCGCCAGCTGCCTTGCGGGTGAATGTTGACGCCAGGATTCGCTCAGGGCTTCCGGAACGTAACAGAGTCAGGTAACGATTCGTCAGCTGGAAGGTCTTACCGGTCCCAGCAGAAGCGAGGATCACAACGTACGGGTCTGTGAGGGTGACGTGGCTGGCTGGCCCGTCTTCGCTGGCCTTACGGGAAGGTGCTTGAGCGGACCGCTTGGACTGACCTCGAGGTGCCGTGAGCCCAGCGTCTTCAAACAGGAGTTCATCATCGGGAGTCATACGATCACCTCCCGATCGAGCACGCCATCCTGACAGATCGGGCCGAACTCGGGTTGCGAGGGTGTCGGTCGGTCGAGTTCTACCCAGAAGCGACGATCGAGAATGTGAGCCGCTGTCTGCCGAACGACTGCCTCCGCTTCATGCAGATCGTCAGGTGACCACTCCGCGAGCAGACATTCCATGCGATCGTTATCGCGGGGAATTGAGATATAACCCAGCTGAACGTCGCCCGTGACGCCATGCGGCTCGGCCAGAATGCGATAGAGCGGAAGCTGCAGGTCAACCCATTGACCTTTGGAAAAATGCACCTCTCGCGGGGACTTGCGCTGCTCCCCTGTCTTGTAATCGAGGATGGCCCATGTGTGATCGTCACGATGGCGGTCGATGCGGTCGATCTGGCCGTGGATCTGCACGGTTCGCCCGTCACTGAGCGTCAGCGTGGTCTCAACGGCCTTCTCGGTGAAGATGATCTCCCAGCCTGCGAGAGCCCGACGGGCTTGCCACTGAGCGAAGGCCTTGAGCCGGTCACGGGCCTGTTCAATCTGAATCTGTACCGGGAAGAGTGGGTCACCGCCATATTGCAGGTCGGCACACACCTCCAGCTGTTGATCAAGGAAGCGGGCAATCCCGGCTTCGTCCTTTGAGTTCTTCCACTCGCTGCGTCCAAACCCCTTGAGCACGGCATGCAGCAGGTTCCCGAAGTCGCGAGCATCGAGTTCCTCGACATCGTCGTCGAGCGTCCGCAGCTTGAGGACATGTCGCAGGTAGAACCGGTAGGGGGAGGCGAGATACGCAGAGAAGCCCGTGACGGGGATCATGCCCTCGAAGGACCGCTCGGGATCGGGCCGTGGCACGACCAGACGAGTCGGGCGGGGCGGCTCGTCATCGTTCGCTGACTCCAGCGTGGACATCCACGAGGGGATCTCTTCGTCATCGTTCTCTGAGTCAGACTGTCTTGAGGCAGCCTCCGTCGGCGACTCGTCGAACGTCTCGCTGAAGAATTTCAAAACCCGCTGAGCGACCGTCTCTGGATCGGTGGCAAACCAGAGCCGGCTGGGGCGTAGAGCGTCACCGCGCGAATCGACTCGCCCCGCAATCAACGTCACTCGGCGGCGGGAGTGCAGGATGGCCGACAGTGCGTAAACGTCTCGGGCCAGGCGTCGCGCGTTGTCGGTCATCTTCAATTCGGATCGCAGCGAGTTCGGCAGGAACAAATCCGAGTTCAGCGACGACGGTACACTCCCCTCATTGAACCCAGCCACGATCAGATCCTGAGCATCGTCCAGCGGGAGCTCCAGCCAGCCGAGCAGTTCGATCGCCTCCGCATTGGGCGGCGGAGGGATCATCTGCTGCTCAACCTGCTCCAGAGCCAGACGCAATGACTGGGCCGCGTTCACTGCGGGGGCTAGAGACTCGGGGAGTTTGTTGAGTGAATCGATCGCTCGATAAAACTTCTCGAACGCCGCCAGCGCAGCTGCATCGGCCGGTGCATCGGGGTCAAACTCTCGATGAGCGTAAAGATTGATCAACCACGCCACCAGTGGCTCGGCCCATTCGCCCGCCACGCGGGCTGGACCAAGCAGTGGCGTGAGCGAAGCCTCGACCAGTTCGTGAACTTTTCGCACAGGAGCTGATCGTTCCTCGAGCCCTAACCAGTGCCCCAGAGAAGTCGGGAGATGCTCGCTAATGTATTTGTCGAGTGCGATGAGCCACTGCGGATCGGCCCCCAGATGAACTAGCCAGGCGGACACATCGGGATGCCGGACCAGTGCGGCGAACTGGTGAGCCTGCCGGGATTCCAGATAGGCAACGAGGTTACTGAGCAGAAACGCGGCGGGGGTCTGGCCAAATGCCTGACCGGCATACCAGCGGGTCCCAACGCCATTCTGCGACAGAACTCTCTGCGTGGTCGTTACCAGGGCATCATCGGCCAGGCCGATCGTGATCTCATCCACCCGACGGGATCCCCTCAACAGACTCAGCTGGTGAACAATGGACTGGGCCTGGTCGACGGGTTTGTCGGCGAGGATCATCTGCTCGGGCTGAAGTTCGATGGGGAAGTCGATCCATTTTCGCGGTTCCAGACAGCCATGCTTGTCGAAGCTGCGCTGCAAGCTACGAGGCGCATGCACGTAAACGGTGACCTGCTCGGCCACCTGATCGAGCATTGCACGGAGGGTCTGGTTCAAATCGACCGTCCCGACAAGGACGATCTGCCGGGAGGTACGGCACTCCTGCCGCTCGATGGCGACGAGACGGGCCGTCTGCTGATCCCAGAGATTAAGCCCATCCAGAATGCGCAGGTACTCCTCCTGAATCTCGCTGAGTGCCTTCCAGCGTTCGACTTCAGTGAAAGTCGGTTGGGAAGTCATGCGGTTCACGACATCCGAAAACCGGAGTCGATCGGCGGCCAGCTCGCGGTGCAGACTAGCGAGCATCTCGCCAATGTGGAGCCAGGCGTCAACGCTCCGTTCCTCGGGCGGGTAGGGGATCACTCGACTGACAACGTCGATGGGCAGGTTGCGTAACGCCTGCTTCCAGGCCAGCCGCTGAGTCAGTTCATCCGCGAAAGGCTTCTGCGGATGGTACAGCTGTTCGGGAAGATCACCGACGGTGATGACATTGGGTGGAATGTTGCGATTCTGGGTCCGCCCTGCGAGCAGCTCCATAAAGCGTCGGCCTGCACGATGACCGGGGAACACCACCGTCATATGTGACAGATCGCAGAAGCCCATCATCTGTGACTTCGAGACAAGGTCGGAGACGACAGCCTGGAGGGCTGGCTGCTGCCAGTCGATGAAGCGAAGTGAAATCGGCATAAGGCAGAGAGCAACCGGAGGTAGCAGTGTCAGCGAATCGAGAGATCGTTCATGAGCCCCGATGATACCGAGCGGCGTGAAAAACCGAAGGGGTCTAATGCCGCCGCCGATCCACGATTCGGAGTCTTGTTCTGAATCCGTGTCGTCCCAAGGTACATGGATCTGTTCTTTGCGCTCGTGGTTAGAAATGAGTGGGGGGGCACAGGGGCCACCGATTAAGAGGATCTCCACAGACTCAAGCGAGTTTGAAGTTCTACCTCAGATTCGGACAGGCAGGAAGATGTTTACCCCCGCGTCACGAACCGCATCGCCTCACCATCAAAGTCTGACCGTCACGTGATGTTCATGGCGGTCATCATGCAGAGGAACCACCTGGTCTGGCTGTACCACACCATCGACGATGACCTGTGACACAGTGGTCGAGGGCTCGGGTTGCTCGACCGTGATGTGGTAGACAGTCTCTCGATATCGATAGTGCAGCTGGAATGATTTCCAATCAGCAGGGAGGCATGGCGTGAAACGCAGCCGATCGACTTCCAGACGCAGCCCCAATAGCGACTCCACGATGAGCCGGTAGAACCAGCTGGCCGATCCGGTGTACCAGGTCCACCCACCACGGCCCGTGTGCGGCGAGACGGCATAGAC
>QWOR01000248.1 GCA_003669575.1 Planctomycetota bacterium
AGAAAGATCAGGCACAGCCTGACCTACGGACTGGAGAACAGGCAATCAAGTGAGACTTTGGACAATCCAAGAGCGGTCGTTCATTGACGCCAATGTTGCGGAAGCGGCCATTGGTGATTGGGACAGGACCCCGCAGAATTGGCGTCAGTACTATGCCTGGATGGCAAAGCAATGGACCGCTCGAGTTGGCAGAGACGACATGACAGTTCCCATTTGGTGCTGGCATTCATGCAACGGCATCCATGAAGCATGCCCAACTGTCGGAACTTTCTGCATGTTGATGGGGGACTGGGATTACTACGCACCAAAAATGGTCGTGCTGGAACTCAACGTTCCCGAAGAAATCTCCCTTCTGTCGTCGTATTCTCGATGGAATCAGGCGGTTGATGATGCGATAGATCATCATGCCGAGACAATCGATGGTGATCAATTCGATGATATGTTTGAGACTCCCTTGTTTAAGCACGACTTGGATGACATCCAAGCAGTGATTCCCAAAATCGAACGAAGCTGGATCACCCGCAAGTGGCTGCTCCCTGCATGTGACGCGAAAGATTTGGATTGGGAATTGCCGTGTAGGAAGTTCACAAAAATGCCAGAACAAGAGTTCAGGTCGTAGCAGGGTGCACCGGCTGGCTCGTTTGGAGCCTACCGGTATGCGTCAGCACCAGAGGCACTTGTGATAGGAGTTCACTCTGAGATAGCCTCTTATGGCAAGCCACACCGCCGAGAACTTTAACCCAAACACACCATGACTACTCAAACCGGCGGTAAACAGATTCTCCTTCATGGCCTGGCCCTCATTCTGGCCGGGCTGGTCTTTGGCTTTGCCCCGCCCTTGACTCCGTATCCCCGGCTCGCAGTCGGAGCGCACATCCAGTTCGTCACGAACGGCATGTTGTTTGTGATGCTGGCGCTCGTCGTGCTCAAGGTGCCCCACCGCGCTGGTCCCAAGTCGTTACGAGTGATGGTGGTGTCGGCGTGGCTGACATGGTTCATGGCCTTGTCCGAGGCTGCCAATGCATGGTGGGGTGCCAACCAGATGCTCCCCATCGCAGCCAGGCAGGCCGGAGCCACCGGAGCTGCGGCCTGGCAGGAAGCCGTGGTGAAACTCTGTCATCTGCCAGCAGCGCTGGGCCTCATCCTCTCGGTGACGCTGCTCATCATCGGCATCGTAAAACACCCCGCATCGACGGAATCGAAAGCCGCATCATGAGCACAGCGAAAGCACGCAGCGAAGGATGAGTTGAAAAAGCCGCTGCTCAATGAGGCCTTCAACGGAGGGTTGTGAGATGACATCTACGCCCAGGCAAGATCGTGCCTGGCTGCTCGCCACCACCAAAGCTGTGGCTGAGCGGTTAGAAGTACGCTGCGATCGGAAGCGACTCCGCACGCATCCCAAGTCACGTCACGATCATGAACACTAATGGCTGGCATCCCCCTCATCACACTGCAAAGTCCCGAGCAGCATACGCCAAAACGGCCACACTAAATAATCGGTCAGGCTTGGCCTGACACTCGCGACCGACGGAAAAACCAAACAGAATGCACAGGCACAGCTTGACCACATGACCAAAGTCACGCCCGCTTCCTGGCTCGACCAGCAACCGTCTTCATAGGTTGACCCTGTGCTGAATCCGCATCATTTGATTACCACCTCTTTGAAATTCGTAAGGCACATTAACGATCTCCACATGGAAACCGCTCACACACAACTGATTCTGGACGAAGTCCAAGTGGCGAGACGGTTGCCCGCCTAACTCCAATAGTGGAAAGACACGCACTTCTCGACTCACCCGGACCAGTTCACGCAACGACGCCAGATGAAATTCCGCTGACAACTGCTGGCTGTACAGGAAGAGAAAATGCGAGCAGATCGCAAGATCAAAGCTGTTGTCATCGAACGGCAGCTCCGGAAGTTGTGACTCGATGTACCGACCTGTTGATTTGCCGAAGTTGTAATCATCGAGAAACTTGCGCATCGCGGTCATACGATGTTGGCCAAGTGCCTCCACATTGGGAATCTCTTCATCCCAGTGAAACTCAGCTGCATTCCTCGTAGTTTGATCCATTACCGTCTGGAATGTTTGATCGATCCGCTCGCGTATGTCGGTATCGCTGAACTGATACAGCGGGTCACACGAGATGACAAATGCCCCTTTCAACGTGGCCTCCGCGTTGAAGCTGGCCGGGCCATCAGCGCAGCCCAAAATCCGTTTGCCTAGATCCACGTCCGTTAACGCAAACATTCGACGATATTCATCGAACGATCGCCCCCAGGGAACAACTTCCTTCAATGTAAACATCTCAGCGGTCTCGAACAGAAGAGTAGCCAGACTCCAGATGAACTCTCGGTAAAACCTTTTGATTGACTATTTCTGAGAGGCTCTTCGTCATTCTAAACAACCAAAAATCACCCGGCGACCTCGCAGAGTGGCAAACGGCGTTGCAGCCACCTGCCCTCTTGCTATCCCCCAATGTGAGCGACAGCTCGTCAGTCCCCCCTTCTGCGGCGAAAATTAACAGCTTGACACCGCCGAATCCAGAACTGCTCACGCCGAAAACGGCCACAGTTCCCTTTGTGTCACCGGGATTTCATAATCACACACACCGACTCACCGGCAACTGCTCTGAATCGCGATTCAACTGACCCATTCACGAAAAGTGACTGATGCGCACCCTCATTCAACACGCGGATCTGGTTCTCCCCTCCGGCATCGTGCGAGCCGATCTGTTGATCGAGAGCGGCAAGATTCTAGGGATCGATCCGCCTCGCAACTCAGCTGCGGATGACGTCGTCGACGCGACGGGGCTGCATCTGCTGCCCGGGGTCATCGATGACCAGGTCCACTTTCGCGATCCGGGACTGACGCACAAGGAGGACCTGCACACGGGGAGTCTAGCTTGTGCGAAGGGGGGCGTGACAACATTCCTCGAAATGCCGAACACCAAGCCGACAACCACGAGTGTCGAGGCTCTCCACGAAAAGCTCGCTCTCGCAGCCACCAAGTCGGTCGTCAATTACGGGTTCTACATCGGGGCAACGGAAAGCAACGTCCCCGAGCTGGCTGCGGCAAAGCGAACGCCGGGGATCAAGATCTTCATCGGGTCCAGCACCGGGGACCTGCTCGTCGATAGCCAGGCAGCTCTCGAGCGGATTTTCGCCGAGACCACGCTGCCAGCATGTGCCCACTGCGAAGACGAGGCCACGATCGCCGCCAACAAGGCCCGACTCGGCACCCTCAACGACGTACGACAACACTCCCAGCTGCGCGATCATAAGGCGGCATATGTTTCGACCAAGCGAGCAATCGAACTGGCTCATCGCTACAACCACCGATTCCATGTCTTGCATGTTTCGACCGCCGATGAGCTCCCGTTGATTCGCGACCATCGCAATCTCATCACCGCCGAGGCCTGCCCGCATCACCTGCTGTTCCATGTGGGTGACTACGACCGGCTTGGCAACCTGATCCAGATGAACCCGAGCATCAAGACTGCTGCGGATAACGCCGCTCTGTGGCAGGCTCTCCGCGACGGAGTGATCCAGGTCATCGCCACCGATCACGCGCCGCATACCCTCGAAGAGAAGGCCCAGCCTTATCCGCAGTCGCCCTCCGGGCTACCGGCGGTCGAAAACTCTCTGGCTCTGATGCTCGACGCTATGCATCGCGGTGAATGCACCTTGGAGCAGATCGTGTCGTGGATGTGCGACGCTCCCGCCCGGGTTTGGGACATCGCCAACAAGGGCCGCATCGCAGAGGGCTACGACGCCGACCTCGTTCTGGTCGACCTGAACAAGAAACAGACCGTCCGCAATGCCGATCAGCTGACGAAGAGTCGCTGGTCTCCGTGGGACGGAGTCGAACTGACCGGCTGGCCGGTTCGCACGTGGGTCATGGGAAAGACAGTTTACCAGGATGGCCGAGTAGACGCCGCACATCGCGGCCACGAGACCCTGTTCGATCATTCCCGAGGTGGGTTCTGGAGCTGATCGCAGCGTCAACGAGTTTCCAGAATCCATTGCTATGAAACGCTTTCCACCGCCCGCAGCTGATTTCCTGACACACAGCCTACCGCTCGGGAGATCTGTCAACATCACGAGTGGCCGTTTCACAACTGGAGTTGAGCCATCCTGCCGTTTCTGAGACGATCCCCGCCCGCATGGAAGCTCCCCGGTTGTGTCATGGATTGACCTGTGTCCGGATCGAATGGTCGCACAATCTGGCACACGTTAGGGGTCTCGCTCTGGATTGGGTGTGCCGTCGTTGGTTGCCATTCCAACTCCGTGCCCAAAACGCGACAGCTGCCGAAGCACTGCGAGATCGAACTCGACCAGCTGAAGATTCTCTCCGATATCGAAATCAGCCGCGACGACCCACTGCTGAAAGAGCTGGTGAATCTGCGTAAAGAGGTCCGGTCGACACTGAAGCTGCCCAAGGCCACGCGGCCGGTCACTGTGTATCTGTTCCGCGATGAGTCGCGTTACATGCAATACATGCAGGAACGTCACCCCACCCTTCCCGCCCGACGGGCATTCTTCATTGGAACGCCCAAGGAATTGATGGTCTATGCCTACTGGGGCGAGAAGACGATGGAGGACCTGCGGCACGAGTACACACATGGAGTCCTGCATGCCTCGCTGAAGACGGTTCCGCTCTGGCTCGATGAAGGGCTGGCGGAATACTTTGAAGTCGCTCCCGAACAACCAGTGGGGCTCAATCGTGACCACGCCGAGAATCTGGCCATCTCGATCCAGAATGGCTGGCGACCCGACCTGAGGCGATTGGAACAGATCGAAGATGTCAGCCAGATGCAGCGGGCCGACTACCAGGAGGCCTGGGCCTGGATCCACTATCTGCTGCAGGGCACTCCCGACGGGTCGCAAATCCTGACCGAATACCTCAAGACTCTGCATGCCGCGACGCACGCTCCGTCGTTCGCCTCGCGTGTTTTGAACGATCAACCCGCATCGGGCGACCGTCTGACCACGCATATCGCCGCCCTGAATACACAGATCATGCAGACCGGATACGTTGTTCCGCCCCCGCAATAGCATTTGGGACACACACAGAACGCCACATCAGCCACTGGTCTGGGCTACCCCATGACCACTGGCCGGGAATGGCGTATCCTGTTCTGACTCGACGAAGCGGTGAGACTTCCGTCCACTCGCCGTACAGACACTGATCAGGACTCCCTGGCATGCAATCCCCCGATGAGATCTTTGATGTCTGCGATGCGGAAGACCGAGTGATCGGCCAGGCTCGCCGCGCTGATGTTCACGCCCAGAATATGCTCCACCGGGCCGTGCATGTGTGGGTGTTGAAATCCAATGGCCAACTGGTGGCTCAACGCCGGTCGGCGACCAAGGATCAGTATCCCAATGCCCTGACCTCCTCTGCCTCTGGGCACCTCGACCACGGCGAGGACTACCTGACAGCTGCGACGCGAGAGCTGGGCGAAGAGCTGGGGCTGACCGGCGTCGATCTGACCTTCGCGGTCAAACTCCCCGCGAGCCCCAAGACGGCGTACGAGCACACTGTCCTCTACACGGTAAAGACCGAAGCCCCACTCACCCCGAATGTCGGTGAAGTCGCAGGGTTGGAACTTTTCTCGTGGGATCAGCTGGAGCATCAACTCTCTTTACCCGGTGACAATCTGTCACCGCCTTTTCGAGAGCTGTTGAAGTGGTACCTAGAGCAAGGCCACGGACGTTGAGTTGCCAACCCGATCGAAAGGCGTGAACGCGAGATGGGGCGAATCGTAATTCTATTGAGGCGGCTTACCGTCGCCCTCCCATTGCATTGGTTGGGGTGATTAGACTGTTAAGTGTTCTCGCCGGGAAATTGGAGTCACGCCGTCTGTAGCAGCGTTGAACGCCTTGGGAACACGGGTACTGCCAGCTCATCCCTTCAGGTTCCGAACATCTTGGATCGCTCGCCTGCCGATACGTCGCCACATACCGGGATCGCTGTCCGCTGGGGCTTGGCTGTCGTTGCTCTGTTCGTGGGGCTCGGCTGGTTCTTGAGCCAGAGCCTGCAGAACAATGGCGACTTCTCGCGTCACGCGATCTTTTTGCTGATGCCCGACTGGCTGGGCGAGTTTGTCTCTCCAACACCCGCCTCAGGGGATCTGGGCAGTACTTCGGGCTGGCAGTATTTCCCCGAACGGCTCCCCCTCCTCGGATACGCAGCGGTGCTGCTTGCAATGAGCTGGTGCTGGGGAAACGGTGTCGTCCGGCACCTCCTCCCCACAGATGAACTCGGGGACCGAATCGAGCGTTTCTACTGGACCCAGGTCACGGGCGTCGCGATCTGGGGCACGTTCACGTTGCTGCTGGGGCTGATGGGAGCCTTGTATCCGCTCGTCTTCTGGCTTGTCGGATTCGCACCGCTGATATTGGAGTTGGCCACTCGTAAAAAGCAGCCAACGGATGTGGGTAAGAAGGCCCTTCCCGCGAAGCAACACTGGTCGGGGCTCGGGATTACTTGTTCGATTGCGGTCGCCCCATTCCTGCTGGCGATGCTGCTCGGAGCGTTGTTACCGTCGACCGATTTCGATGTTCGCGAATACCATCTCGGTGGAGCCAAAGAGTTCTACCAGCGGGGCCGCGTCGAGATGCTGCCGCACGACGTCTACACCAGCTTCCCGTTCCTGACCGAGATGCTCTGCCTCGCCGGGATGGTCCTGAAATGTGACTGGTTCACTGGTGCCCAAGTCGGGCAAGTGGTACTGGCCGCTTTCGCCCCGCTCACGGCTCTCGGGTTGTTCGTTGCTACCCGGCGCTGGCTGGGTACCACAGCGGCATGGTTCGCCATCTTGATCCATCTGACCTGTCCGTGGACCTACCGAATCTCGATCATCGCCTATGCCGAGGGCGGTCTCGCCTGCTTCCTGTTCGCGACCTTCTTCGCAGCTCTCCGCGCCATCGAAGCCACCGATCCTCGCACTGTCCGACGCTGGACGCTGCTCACCGGTGTCCTCGCTGGCGCAGCTGCCGGATGCAAATACCCCGCAGCCTTAACCGTCGTCATACCCCTCGGACTCATGCTCCTCTTCGGCCAACTCTGGCCCCGTCTTCCCCTCTCCCCGCCCCCCCCTCGCCCCCTCTCACATCTCCTCCGCCACGGCCTTCTGTTCACCCTTGGCGTCCTCACCACCTTCGGCCCCTGGCTGGGCAAGAACCTCTGCGAGACCGGTAACCCAGTCTACCCACTTCTCTACTCTGTCTTCGGCGGGGCCGACTGGGATGAGGCCTCGAATGCCAAGTGGAAAGCCGGGCACCCGCTGCCGCTCAAGGACATCACCGGACTTGGCTGGCTGGCCCGCGACACGAAAGACCGCCTGTGGGATGTGTTCCTCGGCAGTGACTGGCAGTCAGGGCTCTACCTCGCCCTGGTGGTCGCAGCTGTCATGGCGATCTGGCAGGCACGCCCCCCTCAGCCCGGGCGACTGGCCTCCCACAGCGTATTGCTGCTGGGCTTCGGCTATTTCCTGTGGCTCTTCTGGACCTGGCAATACTTCACCCATCGCATCGATCGATTCTGGGTCCCCATGTTGCCCATCTGCAGCCTCCTGGCCGGAGCGGGACTGGCCTCGCTCTGGGATTCAGTCCACGACTTCCTGCCCAACCGCACACGCGAGGTCTACTTCTTGCTTCGCAGCCCGATTGCCCTCTCCGTCCTGGCGATGGTGCTGTTCAACCTCACTCTCGCTACGAGTGGGCTTGGCGGGAACAACGCCTATCTGATGGAGTTCGAAGCGTTTCATCAGAAGTTCAAGACGCGGTGCGTCGCATACGTCGAAAGTCTGAACCTGACCCCCACCGACAAGGTTCTGTTTGTTGGCGAAGCGGAGTTGTTCGATGCGAAGTTCCCGTATGAATACAACACCGTCTTCGACCATTCGATCTTCGAGCAAGACTGCAGTGCCGCCCAGCCCGGCATTCCCTCAGCGGAACAAACGCTCCGTCCCGCGAAAGAGATCCTCGACGCCTGGCATGCCCGTGGAATCACATATGTCGTCGTCAACTGGAGTGAGATCCTGCGGTATCGCACGACGTACGGTTACACCGACTTTGTGCATCCTTCGCGGTTCAAGACTCTGGTCGACGCCGGTGTGCTGATCCCTGACTCGCGATTCCAGCCAATCCCGCTCGAGAACCTGGCCAAAGAGAAACAAGCCGAAATCACCCGCTGGGCCCCGGAGCTGGAATACACCTCCTCGCTCAGTTCACCGCAAGTGAAGCTCTACGAAGCGTACCGTGTGGCTCCGTAGCGTGTCGCTGAATATTTTATGCCTCTGACCGGGAGGGCGAAGCTCCCGCTGAGCTGTTTTGGAAGTGGCGTTCTCTCGCGATAGCGGCACAGCAGGAGCTTCGCCCTCCCTTTTGTGTGGTACCAACGCTCACACTCCCACTCTTGCACAGTGCTCCGTCACGCCTCAGAATCGCGGAACTTGCGTCCCTGTTCACCGAGAAACATCCATGCCTCAGAACCCTTCGATCATTCTCAGCGCCTTTGCCGATGAAGGTGCCCGTTACAAGACTGCTCTCGAGCAGATGACCGCTCTGGCAGCTCTCGGTCTCAAGTACTACAGCCCCCGCTTCATCGATGTGCCAGGAACGGGCAAGATCGAGCATGTGACCGAACTCTCTGACGAGAACCTGGCCAAGTTGGCTCAGATGCACGCCGACTACGGTATCTCTGTCACCAGCATCGGCGCTCGCATCGGCAAGGTGAAGCTCCTCGATGTGCCCGACACTTCCCACAACAAGTATGTCGCCCCAGCCGATTATCTGGCCGGGGAAGTCGCCCGCACGATCCGTGTCGCCAAGGCCCTCAACACCAAGCTGATTCGCGGCTTCTCGTTCTATCACCCCGCGGGCGAGGACGCGTGGAAGTACGTCGATCAAGCGGTCGAGCGGCTGCGTCCGATCGTCGATGAGTGTGCCAAGCACGGCCTGATTTTCGGACTGGAAGTCGAACCGAACCTCGTGGGTCAGAACGGCCACTTGCTCGCCGCTTTGGCCGAGCGGGTCCAGCGTGACAACATGGTCTGCATCTTCGACGGTGGAAATCTGACCTGCCAGAACCTGTCCCCGATGCAGGTCCTCGCCGAATTCATCGCCGTGCGAGACCACGTCGGCTGGATCCACATCAAGGACTACAAGGTCGACACGTCGCTGGAATGGACCGGCGTCGTCGATGAGGAACGGCTCAAAAACTTCGTCCCCGCCAACATCGGGGATTCCGGTCACGAGGCGATCTTCCGGCATCTGCGGGAGCACCTCCCCGCAATGACCGCCAGGATGCAGAAGCTGGGCGTGCCGGGATTCTTCCTGGAACTCGAACCACATCTGAAGGGCGGCGGGCAGTTCGGCGGCTACAGTGGTCCGGACGGCATGGGCGTCGGTCTGCGGGCTCTCTGCTCAGCTCTCGACTACACCCACATCGACTACGAGTTGCGGTCGATGGACGACATCCGCAAGGCCCGCGGGTTCTAGTCCATCACGCATCGCCCTCCTCACCACCCCGAAGCGTCAGCGAGGGCAAGCCAAGTTGGACGTTGGAACTCACCCCCAGCATGGACAGACATTCCTGTCTGTCCCGTCTAGCGACAAACGGTGAACCTGCGTCTAAGCCCACTCGATCTCCGCTGGCCCCAGACTCCAACGTCTCATTCCGCTCGCCCTCGCTCACGCTTCGGGTTGGTGGACTGAAAGCCACCCGCAGACCACAAAAGGTCCGTCATCTTGAATTCGCCCCTCTCACCAGCTTCTGCTCCGCATTGGATGGCCGCGATCCAGTGGTTGCGCTGTCCGAAGACTGGAGCCGAACTGGTCATCGACGGTGATCGGCTGGTCAGTCGCGATGCAACCACCCGTCTGGCCTACCCGGTGCGGGATCAAGTCCCGGAGCTGCTTCCCGATTGCGGCGTGGAGCTGTCACCAGATGAGTGGTCCACGGTGATGTCGAGACAGCTGTGATTGAGTGAGGCGATTCCCCCAGATCAGCCGACTGTCCGACTGGTTCACATCTTCGACTCAGTGAGGTCATCCATGCGTTGTCGATATCTGAGTCTGATGGGTCTGTTTGCGGCGGCTCTATTCGCCACATTGAATCTACACGCTGAGGACGCCCAGCCCGATCCGACGAGCGGCGGTCGTTACGAGTTTCGCGAGGACCATGACCCGAACGGGATCGGCAAATTCTATCTCGGCCGCGAGATCGCCCACGTCATGGGACACCAGGGGATCCAGTGGCTGGAGCGGGCTGAACGCGAAGAGGAAGAGGGGCTGACCCAGCTGGTGGATGCTCTCGATCTAAAGCCGGGACAAGTTGTAGCCGATATCGGGGCCGGGTCGGGGATCATAAGCTTGATGATGGCGAAAAAAGTCGGGCCGAAAGGGACCGTACTCGCCGTTGATATCCAGCAGGAGATGCTCGACGCTCTGGCTGTCCACTGCAAGCAGAACAACGTCACGAACATCGAGCCGATCCTGGGGACCACGACCTCCCCCAACCTCAAGCCGGGCACGGTCGACCTGGTGATCATGGTCGATGTCTACCACGAATTCGACATGCCGTTCGAGATGCTGTCGGCCATCTCGAAGTCCCTCAAACCCGGTGGCCGCATCGCCTTTGTCGAGTACCGCAAAGAAGACCCCGCTGTGCCAATCAAAGAAGTCCACAAGATGAGCGAGAAGCAAGTTCGCAAAGAAGCCGCAGAAGAATCGCTGGGGCTCGTCTGGCTGAAGACTTTTCGTAAGCTGCCACGTCAGCATGTGGTGTTTTTTGAGAAAAAGGGGGGGTAAGGCGAGTCATCCCTCCCACGCCAGGTACCCTTGCATGCTCGCAAATCTTGGTTGAGAAGTCGCAATTAGACTTTTCTGTCAGACAAGTGCCTGAACCGATTATGCTTCTTTGGTATGGTGCCCACAAGGTTGCGACGAAACTTGGGAGACTCCGCATCCGATTGTTACTCGCCTAATCATCTGCCCAAATGCAAAGGAGAGTGTTGTGCTGTCCGTATTACAAACAAAGAGGCGGTATTCGCTGATCATACTAGCTGTGTCAATTGCATTGTCGCATTTCACAGCTTTTGCTGAAGATGACTTAAGCGAACGCGAGTGGTCACCCGGAAGTCTTAACCACAAGCACGCGCAGATGTGTCTTCGGAATCAAGGATTCAATGAACTGGGTGTTAATCTAAGTTTATCTACAACACCCATGGAAGGACTGTTGACCATCGAAGTAATGAACAAGTGGACAGAAAAGAGCCGCGTCAAATATGAAGTGGTCACGACAATCATCCAGTATCCTTTGAAGTATGACTACATGACAAAGGACCGGCATACTCTTTTGCGTAAGGCTGGAGTCACTGTGTACAGAGCGAGTGTTGAGAGGCCCGTCGCGTTTGTAGTTCTTAGGCGTTCGGATTTGCTTGCAAGCCCAGCGAGAACGGAAAATACAAAGGTCGTCATAGCAGAGTTTAGGAGTCAAGTGGATAAGAATGCGGATGGCATAGGGGACTTGTCATCTTGTTGGGTGGAGCTGCCTGAAGTGAGTAAAAAGTAGCCGCTGCAAGCCCGGCCGTTTGCCCATACGTGGCCATGAGCATGTGGGTAACGAAAGAACAGGAGGTTCGTCCAGTGTTCCAACACTTCATTCCCACCGGCGACAGCGGCTCAGCTGGAGCTTCGTCCTCCCGGGTACGCCTCGTTTGACGAATGCCTCGAAAGTCGCCGAGATGGGCGGCAGACAAGACGCCGTGCGGGTCTCTGCTTACAATAAGAGATTCGTGCTGACGACCTCTTCCGACCGAAGTGATGCTCCTGACATGGCGATGACACCTGAACTGTTCCAGTCCCGATTCATGCGAGCGGTCCGGGGCGAGCCCGTCGATACGACGCCGGTCTGGATCATGCGGCAGGCGGGCCGGTACATGCCCGAGTACATGGCGGTCCGGTCGAAGGTCACGTTCATGGACCTGTGCAAGCGGCCCGAACTGGCCGCTGAGGTGACTCTCACCGCTCAGTCGGTGCTGGGCGTGGATGCGGCGATCCTCTTTGCCGACCTGCTGCCGATTCTCGAACCGATGGGTTTGGATCTGGAGTACCAGCAGGGCGAAGGCCCGGTGATCCACAACCCGCTCCGCGACGCCCGCGAGATTGACCGTATTCAGGCTGTTCCGAGCGTGAACGACCTGGGTTACGTCTTCGAAGCCGTGAAACTGATCCGGGCCCAACTGCCCAAGGATATCCCGCTGCTGGGGTTTGGTGGGTGCCCGTTCACGCTGGCGTCATACGCCATCGAAGGCGGCGGATCGAAGAACTACACGCACACCAAACGGATGATGTACAGCCATCCGACCGAGTGGAAACTCCTGATGGAGCGGCTGGTCGACAGCCTTGTGCGTTACCTGATCGCTCAGATCGAGGCGGGTGTCCAGGCGGTCCAGGTCTTCGACAGCTGGGTCGGTTGCCTGTGCCCCGAGGACTACCGCCAGTATGTACTGCCCTACACAAAGTCGCTGATCTCGCAGGTCGAACCCCACGCCCCGGTGATCAGCTTCCTGACCGGAAACCCCGCGTTGCTCAAGGACCAGATCACGGCTGGCGGACAGGTGATCGGCGTTGACTGGCGCAGCGATCTGGCCGAAGTTCGCCAGTTGGTCGGTGCGTCGAAGGCCTTGCAGGGGAACCTTGACCCGGTGACGCTGTTTGGCGACTGGTCGCTGGTCGAGCAGCGGACGCGACAGATCCTGAAGGCCGGACGCGGTGGAGGACATATTTTCAATTTAGGTCATGGCGTCCTCCCCGAGACTTCGGTAGATATGGTGAAGCAGCTGGTGAAGCTGGTGCATGACTGCGGACCACAACATTGATGCACTGCCTCGGCAGTGGAGAAGCGATACATGGCTCAGGACTGGTATTATCAACTGCTGGGGGAAGAGACCGGGCCGATCTCGTTTGAGTCGCTGCAGGATCTCGTCCGCGAAGGGCATCTGAACGCCGAAGATGAGGTGCGGTCCTCCGATTCGGGATGGATGAAGGCCGCAGAGGTCCCCGACCTCTTCTCGCCGGGTTCGATCTCTGAACCGCTAGAGGCGACCGGTGTCGATCTCGATCTGCTCCTGTCCGCCTCGTCCAGTGGTCCCGCGCGCCGTTCCTCCAACCGCCACGGTCTGGAACAGGCCAAAGCCAACGCCGCCAGAAACGCGGAAGAGTGGTTCTACAAGCTGCTGGGACAGGAAGTCGGCCCCACCTCTCACGACGACATTGTGGAACAGATCCAGCTCGGATCGCTCCAGGGTGACGACCTCGTTCGCATCGGGCGGGAGGGAAGCTGGCAACCGCTCTCCAGCTTCCAGCAATTCACGGAATTGCTGGCCCGAATGAAGCCGAAGCCGGAGTGGTATTGCCGGATCCTGGGCCAGGTTCTCGGGCCGATGATGTTCGACGAACTGCAGCACATGGCGGAATCGAGTTCGCTCAACGCCGATGACGAGGTGCGATTCGGCGAGGCGGGACCATGGCACCGAGCCCAGCAGACTCGCGGACTGAAGTTCACCATGGCAACGACGGCCAAGGCTCCCATCAAGTTGTCGACACATGCTCCGTTTGGAGAGGCTACCAGGAAGAAAGAGTGGTATTACGAGATTTTGAGCCAGCCATTCGGGCCGATCTCGTTTGAGGAACTGGCTCGCGCGGTCGCCGACGGGTCACTTCAACCCGAAGACAAAGCCCGCCGTGGCACGACAGCAGCCTGGGGGCTGGTACTCGACGTTCCCGGGCTAATTTCCGTGGAGCAGAAGGCGGCTTACCTCGCAGCGAAACAGTCTGCAGCACGTCCGAAGCCAGCCGCTCCGACGACAGTCGTACCACCTCACACCACTGCCCCTGCCACGTCACCCAGTCCCAACTCGCCCGCCGCAGCAACTGCAGCCGGAGCAGTTTCGCCTCCAGCGGCGAAGGCCCAGACATCTCCCCCCCCTCCGAGTGCAGCTCCGGTCCAGCCACCACCACCAGCACGCACACCTCCGCCACCGATGCCCATGAGTCGGCCGGCCAGTCCAGCGGTGACATTCAGGCCACCCGCCAAACGCAGCAGCCTGGGCAGCGGGCTGAAGATCAATGGGAAAGTCATTGGAGCCATTCTGGGGGTACTGCTACTTGTGGGCGGAATCTATGGGCTGTCGATGCTGGGCTTCAGTTTTAGTGGACAACCCGGGTTGACTGAGTATGCGAAGGTGAAAGTCATCTGGGAGGAAGCCCAGAAGCTCCACAAGAACAAGTCGACAGCCTCCGACTGGAGTGCATTCGGCAAAAAGCACTCCGCCGAAGTCAAAAAACTGGAGAAAGAAATTACTGACCAGAAACCGGGAGCCACCAAACGTCTATTGCAGCTGATGTACTTCTGCACCAAGAACCATCTCCCGGCGATCATGACCGATGGAAGCGAGATGCGATATAAGGCGATGGAAAAGGATATGAAAGAAGCCGACAAACTCACTGGAAACGCGAAGTAGTCATGACAACGTGCGTCGCTGCTGTCAGAACATTCGTCGAAACGCATTGCATACACAAACCTGCATTGGATTGCGGCCCAGCACTGACTGTGGGAAGCTCTGCGTGTGATCCGAACAAAGACAGACGAGCTTGAGGGTGCTGTGCCAGCCGAACTGCGAGTGGAACAACTCACGAAGACCTTTGTCTCGGGCGACAACGAGGTCTCTGTCCT
>QWOR01000227.1 GCA_003669575.1 Planctomycetota bacterium
GGCAGATCCTTATTGGGACTGCCGAGTCCATACGAAGTCCATGCCCCCATGCTGGGACGACCGGGAATCTGGCTGCCCGTCTGGATGTAGGTGATCGCCGGGTCGTGGTTGATGGCCTCGGTATTTACGGTCTTCACGATCGTGATGTCGTCGACGATCGAGGAGATATGCGGGAGCAACTCGCTGACCCACGATCCGCACTGGCCATGCTGAGCGAACTTGAAGATCGACGGGGCACAGGGGAACCGCGTCTGCCCCGAGGTCATCGTGGTGATCCGCTGGCCGTTGCGGACGCTCTCAGGCAGATCCTTGTCAAAGAACTCCGCCAGCTTCGGCTTATAGTCGTAGAGGTCCAGCTGGGAGGGAGCATCCGCCATGAACAGCCAGATCACCCGCTTCGCGGTCGGCTTGTGATGCAGCTGTGGAAGTGCACCCAGCGAGGCCAGCTCAGGCGGGACGGACGATGTCCCCTCGCCGAACAGATGCGGCGACATGCAGTTGGCCAGAGCGGCAGCTCCCAATCCGCACGCCGACCGGTTGAAGAAGTGCCGACGCGTGTGCGAGAGGAAGTGGTCTTGAATCGGGTGCATCGCAGTATCCCTCGGGAAAGATCAACAACCACTAATGTATCGCGAGTCAGAAGGGTTGGGAATTGGAGTGGCCTCCAATCTCGGTTCGCGATTCTCGCCCCCTCAGCCCTAGGCTCTCCCCTACTTCTTCTTCAGCTCCGGCAGGATGTGTCCCATCTTGTCACGCTTGGCTTCCATATACTTTTCGTTCAGTGGCTGGGGCGGGGCGACGATCGGGACTTGCTCGACGACTTTCAGGTCGAGCCAGCTGGCGAAGGCCTCGGTCTTTTTGGGATTGTTGGTCAGGATGCGGACTTTGGTCAGTCCGAGGTCCTTCAGGATCTGCAGTCCAACCATGTAGTCGCGGAGGTCCGCCTTGAAGCCGAGCCGGTGGTTGGCCTCGACGGTGTCGAGACCCTGGTCCTGCAGTTGGTACGCTTTCAGTTTTGAGACTAACCCGATGCCGCGGCCTTCCTGTGGAAGGTAAACCACCGCTCCGGCCCCTTCGCGGCAAATCATCTCAATTGCCATGTGCAGCTGTTCTCCACAGTCACAGCGCAGCGATCCGAGGATGTCCCCGGTGAAACAGGAGGAGTGCATCCGAACCAGCGGGGCATCGACCGAGGAGAGGTCTCCCCAGACGATCGCCAACGGCTCCTGCTCTTCATGATCAACATGGTAAGCAATGAATTTCGGCGTGCCCTACGCTCCGGTCGGCATGTCGACCTCAACTTCGCGGCGAATGAGGCGTTCCCGGACGCGGCGGAACTGAATGATATCGGCGATCGAGATGATGGGGATGTCATACTGCTTCGACATCTCCTGCAGCTCGTCGAGGTCGGCCATCCCCGAATTGCGACGGCTGCAGATTTCGATCAGGCATCCCACCGGCGTCAGGCCGGCCATCTTGAGGAGATCCACCGTAGCCTCAGTGTGGCCAGCTCGGCGCAGTACTCCCCCTTCCCGGGCGAGCAGCGGGTTGATGTGACCGGGACGCACAAAATCTGCCGATTTCGAATGGCCATCGGCCAAGGCCCGCAGCGTGACGGTACGGTTCTGGGCACTGACTCCGGTCCCTGCGTCTCGATGGTCGACCGGGATCAGAAACGGAGTCTGATGCGGCGAGGTGTTGGAGTCGGGATTCACCAGCGGAGTCAGCTGGAGACGCTGGGCGTAATCCTGAGTCAGGGGGGCGCACAGCACGCCAGCTCCCTGCCGCAACATAAAGTCGACACTTTCAGGAGTGATCGACTCCGCAGCTGCGATCAGATCCCCCTCGTTCTCCCGTTCCTGTGCATCGAGCACGATGACGAGTTTGCCGAGCCGCAAGGCTTCGAGGGCGGCTTCGATCTGCTGCATAGTAGCGGGCATGGCAGGACGATTGAGGAAAAGCTGTGGCGGGAATTGGTCGAGCGAGTTTCCGGTTGACCCTCAGGGGCAGCGAAAGAACTCCTCTATATAGAAGTGTAGCTCAGGCCACCCCCCGGGACACCCCGGAGGGAGTCTGGCCGGGCGGGCAGTGCACCAGAGGGGTGATTCCCCCTCTTTTCCCGAACTGATGGACTCTTCGTCACGTTTCGCTCCAATCACAAGGTCCCCACAACTGTCGGGCAAATTTCGAATGGAGTTTGATTGAGGTCGCAGACGCTGCTGCCGGCCCTCCCTGGATGGAATTCACCGGCAGAATCGCAGCGGACTGGGCCGGTCAGTTTGCGCAGGCGAATTCCGCTGACTCAGCGTCAGAGTCCATCACGTCCCGGACGACTAAGATCGCCTGAACGGCATGAACAGCCGGAGTTTACGGGGCGAGATTACGGATGGAATTTGTCATTTACTCCTTGAGGAGTCCGCGCACTCAACAAATAATACAAGAGTGAATGGGATCATCGGGTCGAGTCCGAGGCGGATCATGCGATATTTGCTTGGAGCTGTGAATGAATTGAGCCGTCAGGACAAAATGTCCCTTATGATTTGGGGTATTGGCGTAGCATTTGCGATAGTTGTTCTGGCATGGATCTCACTCAAAATTCGTTCTCTGTTTCTGGAAGATGAGGGTCCTACCGGTGAGTTGGGTAATTTCCTCGGACAGTTGCGTGAATCGCAATCGGAGGGTGTCCTTACGCCGGAAGAATACCGATCCATTCAGCGTCGGTTGTTGGAAAAGCAACTGCTGGCAGGAGATAGCACTCGACAACAGGGTGCGACTCCGGCCAAAACTGCCGGTCCGAACAACCTGACGCCACCTGTTCCGTATCATGACGATGCAGATGATCATTCTCCGTAAGCCGATTCAGGGAGGCGGCTGCGGAACAGTTCGAGTCGACCTCGGACGTACATCGTCACGAAGCGAATGATCCCCAGATCAGGAACCTGGGCCTCATTCACTCCAGCTTCACGAGGTTTGCCGACGATTCGATCGACAACTGAGAAGGAAAACCATGTCCTCCGGAAAAGACTTTACGTCTACGAAGAAGACCCCCACCGGCAAGAAGAACGCGAACTGTTCTTTCTGCGGAAAGAGCTATCGCGATGTGGGCCCGCTCGTGGAAGGCCCCAGTGACGTCTACATCTGTGGCGAGTGTATCGATCTTTGCAGTTCGATCCTCGACCAGGAGCGTCGTCGTCGCGGAGAGCCGAAGAAGCTGTTCAACAAGATCCCGACCCCTCGGGAAATTGTCGAGCACCTCGACCGCTACGTTATCGGCCAGACCCGCACCAAGCGCGGTCTCGCGGTGGCTGTCCACAACCACTACAAGCGGCTTTCGCTGGTGGAAGAGGGCAGCACGGGCGAAGTGGAGGTCGAGAAATCGAACATCCTCCTGATCGGGCCGACTGGTTCCGGCAAGACACTCATGGCGAAGACACTCGCCAAGTTCCTGCAGGTGCCGTTCGCCATCGGTGATGCGACGACACTGACGGAAGCGGGCTACGTCGGTGAAGACGTGGAAAACCTGCTGTTGAAGCTGCTCCACGCTTCCGAATTCGATGTCGATGTAGCCCAGCGTGGCATCATCTTCATCGACGAAATCGACAAGATCGGGAAGACGGGACACAACGTCTCGATCACCCGCGACGTGTCGGGCGAAGGCGTTCAGCAGTCTCTGCTGAAGATGCTGGAAGGCACCGTCTCGAACGTGCCTCCTCAGGGCGGCCGCAAGCATCCCGAGCAGCAGTACATTCAGATCGACACGACCAACATCCTCTTCATCTGTGGAGGAACATTCGTCGGTCTGGAAGAGATCATCGGCAAGCGTCTGGGCAAGAAGATGATGGGCTTCGGCCAGGAAGTCGTCGACGAAGCCGAACGCCGCCGCAACCTGCTCGAGCATGTCACTGTCGAGGACGTGATCGAGTACGGTATGATCCCGGAACTCGTCGGTCGTCTCCCCTTCCTCAGCTCACTCAACAAGCTGAACGAAGCGGATCTGGTCCGCGTGCTGACCGAACCTCGCAATGCTCTGGTCAAACAGTATCAAAAGCTCTTTGAAATGGAGAATGCCGAGCTAGAATTCACAGACACTGCTCTGCGTGAAATCGCTCGGATCGCCCGGATCAAGGACACGGGAGCACGCGGCCTGCGGTCGGTCATCGAAGAAGTCATGTTCGATCTGATGTTCGAGTTGCCTGAACAGGAGCCCGGACAGCGGTTCATCGTGACCCCCGAGATCGTCCGCAAGGAAAAAGCACTGTTCGTGAAGGACTCAGCTGCGGCCTGATCCTTCCCCCCCGGAAGGTCGGCACTTGATGTTCCACAGAATTACGGCCGGTATCGCTCTGATCGCACTTCTCTTCGGAGGTGCCAGCAGAGTGGTACCGGCCGATTCCGTTGGTGGACGTCAGAAAGTTGAAGAGACCGTCTCCCGTGGCCTGGAGTACCTCGCTCGTGAACAGCGGCGGCAAGGGTACTGGGAGGTCGGCAGCGGCAACTATCGCATCGCCATGACCGCTTTGTCCGGGATCGCGATGGCTGCGGAAGGTTCCACCAGCACCCGCGGTAAATATGCCCGCAACATCAGCCGGGCCGTCGATTACCTGCTCGACGCGTCCCAGCCCAACGGGCTGATCGGCTTCCCGGATGACTATCACTACATGTACGGGCACGGCTTCTCGATGCTCTTTCTCTCCCAGATCTATGGAGAAGAGGAGGATGTGGAACGCCGTAAGGGCATCAAACGAGTCCTCGATAACGCCGTGAAGTTCAGTGCAGCTGCCCAGACCAGTCGTGGTGGCTGGGGCTATGTCTCCGCCAAGGACGGGCAGGACTTCGACGAAGGATCGACCTGCATCACCCAGGTTCAGGGGCTGAGGGCCTGCCGCAATGCCGGGATTGTCGTCCCGGGCGAGATCATCGAGAAGGCCCGGGATTACATCTATAAATGCATGGAGCCCTCGGGCGGTGTGAAATACAGCTACCAGGGCGGAGGCGAACGCCCACCCATCACCGCAGCGGCGGTCGCCGTGCTGCTGAATGCAGGCGGAGCGGAGCAGACGCCCCAGCTGAAGAAGATGATGGAGTACTGCAAGCAGAATGTCTGGCCCGGCAGCCAGCAAGACTACGGGCACTGGCACTATATGCACTACTACTACGCCCAGGTCATGTATCGCCAGCCGGAAGAGTGGGCGAAGTACTCCACGTTTCTGGAGGAGAAGCTGATCCGCGAACAGACCCCGCAAGGCGGCTGGGAAGACGGCTCCATCGGCCCGGTCTACGTAACGGCTCTAAACGTAACGATCCTGCAGCTGAACAAGGGCTACTTGCCGATCTTCCAGCGGTAGCTGCCGTTGGGTGCCACTGCTGGCTCGCCCAGCAGTGCCCGATGTGCGTCCGAAGCTGAGGAATCGTGAATTGGGAAACCACCCTCCCCACCGGAAAGCAGTTCGTCACTTCGACGAACCCGGCCATGTGCATGAGCTCACATTCTCTTGCTACCAACGACATCCACTTCTGGTGGACGATCAAATCCGCAGACTGTTTTGCGAGGCACTCGACCGGGCGATCATGGGACACAACTTTCGGCTCCTGGCATTTGTCATTATGCCGGAGCATGTCCATTTACTGGTTCAACCACAAACCATTGAGTCTCAGGTTTCCGATCTTCTGTTTGCAATCAAACGCCCCTCGTCCTATCGAATCAAGCAATACTGGCAAGACACAAACGCAGCTCAAATCGAATCGTTGACTATCCGTCAACGTCCGGGTCAGATGTCATTTCGGTTTTGGCAAGAAGGCCCCGGCTACGATCGAAATCTCACTGAGCCGGGATCGATCATGGCAGCCATCAACTACATCCACTTGAATCCCGTTCGCCGTGGGCTGTGTGATCGGGCTATCGATTGGAAGTGGTCCAGTGCCCGGTATCACGTGCTGCCTGAGATGCCACAAGACCCAGATCTGCCCAAACTGGTCTCGCTGTCGCCAGATTTGTTGGCTTGAGGTTCTTGGGAATCCCTGTGATGCTTTCACCAAGCTCATCGCCCAGCGGCACTGCTGGGCAAGCCAGCAGTGGCAGCCTAAGAGGCTGGTCTCATTCACCTACTTCTTCTGAGCCTTCGCCCAGGCATCCTTCAGCGTCACGCTGCGATTGAAGATCAGGCTTCCGGGTTGGGAATCCCGGCTGTCGGAGATGAAGTAACCGAGGCGTTCGAACTGAACAGGGCGGCCATCAGCGAAGGCGGACAGCGAAGGCTCCAGCTGGGCTGCGGTCACGACATCGATTGAGGCGGGGTTCAGGTAGCTCTTCCAGTCCTCGTTCTCGGGGACCTGGCTGAGGTCTTCGATCTTGCAGAGGTGGTCATACAGCCGGACCTCGGCGGGAATCGAATGGTTCGCCGAGACCCAGTGGATCGTGGCCTTCACCTTGCGGCCATCGGGGGCGTCTCCACCGCGAGTGGCTGGGTCGTAGGTCGCACGGATCTCGGTGATGTTCCCTGCCTCGTCTTTGACGACACCAGTGCAGGTGATGAAGTAGGCCCAGCGGAGCCGCACTTCACGACCGGGACTCAGGCGGAAGAACCCCTTCGGTGGGTTCTCCATAAAGTCGTCCCGCTCGATGTAGATCTCGCGTGAGAACGGCACTTCGCGTGTACCCGCCCCCTCGTCCTCGGGATTGTTGACGGCGGTCAGTTGCTCTGTCAGGTCGGGATCGTAGTTCTCGATAACGACCTTGATCGGGCGCAGCACAGCCATACGCCGTTCGGCCCGCTTATTCAGGTCGTGTCGCAGCGAGTTCTCCAGCACGACCATGTCGGTCAGGCCGTTGAACTTCGTCACGCCGATCTCGGCACAGAACGCCCGCAATGCCTCGGGCGTGTATCCACGACGACGCAAACCACACAGCGTCGGCATCCGTGGATCGTCCCAGCCCGAGACGAACTTCCCCTGCACCAGTTCCAGCAGCTTCCGCTTGCTCATCACGGTGTAGGTCAGGTTCAACCGGGCGAACTCGTACTGCCGCGACGGGAAGATCCCCAGCTTCTCAATGCACCAGTCGTAGAGCGGCCGGTGGGCATCGAACTCGAGCGTGCAGATCGAATGGGTGACCTGCTCAATCGAGTCGCTCTGGCCGTGGGCGTAGTCGTACATCGGATAGATGCACCACTTGTTGCCCGTCCGGTGGTGATGAGCGTGCTTGATGCGGTAGAGCAGCGGATCGCGGAGCAGGAAGTTTGGCGAGGCCATATCGATCTTGGCCCGCAGCACGTGCGTACCATCGGGGAACTCCCCCGCCTTCATGCGGCGGAAGAGGTCGAGGTTCTCCGCCACGGAGCGATCGCGGAACGGGCTGTTGGTCCCGGGAATGCTGGGGGTGCCACGTTGCTGGCTGATCGCCTCGCTCGACTGGCTGTCAACGTAGGCCAGGCCGAGTTCAATCAGCTTCTCGGCCCACAGGTACAGCTGTTCAAAGTAGTCACTGGCGTAAAAGAGCCCGTCCCACTGGAAGCCGAGCCAGCGGACATCGTTCTGGATCGACTCGACGTATTCGGTCTCTTCGGTCGTCGGGTTCGTGTCATCGAAACGCAGGTTGCACTTGCCGCCGAATTCTTTGGCCAACCCAAAGTTCAAACAGATCGACTTGGCATGCCCGATGTGCAGGTACCCATTCGGCTCGGGAGGAAATCGCGTCTGGACCCGACCCCCGTTTTTCCCCGCAGCGACATCATCTGCCACAATCTGTCGGACAAAATCGAGGGGACGTTCTGAGGGGTTCGACGCAGCTTCTGACATGACGGTTCCACCGACGTTCAAGAGTTCCTAAGACCAGCCCGTAGAATAGCAGGCTGTGGAATTCGCAACAGCCGGAGTTTGGAGAGTGGCATCGACCGGTCACGGAATGTCGCTGATCGCGGAACGGTCAGCGACCATGAAGCTCTTTGAACCACTACGAATTTGTTGAGGCCATCGCCTCAACTCCAGCAATCGCCGCAGTCCGGGTAACCGACGATACCTGGAACGTAGAAGTAGGCCTCAATCGGACTGACGGGCAGTGGCTGGGAGGCCCGGGGGACCAACTCGACCGTGCGGCGGACATAGAGCCCCTCGGCGACTCCCTCTTCCCGGTCGAGCCGGGCGAGGCATTCGTCGTCGACCTGCCACAGCTCACCGAAGATCGAGAGCCCGTCATCGGCAGAGCGTTTCAGCCCCGGATAGGTCCCGCAGTCGTACATCCGGTACCGGGGCAGCGTGCGGGCCTCGCCCCAGAAGTGTTGTCCGGTCAGAAAGTGAGCCCGACACAGGCCACGTTTCAGCGTGCCGTAAACGAAGATCCAGTGGGAGGAGGCCATTTCATCTCGCTGCTACGCAAATGACAATGCGTGCTGGAGACCCTCGACCAGATCGTCCGGATGCTCGATGCCGATCGACACCCGGATCGTCTTTTCGGTGATGCCCGCAGCGCGACGGGCCTCCTGGGTCATGGATGCATGGGACATGGTTTCGGGGTACTCCACCAGCGACTCAACGCCGCCCAGCGATTCGGCCAGCTGGAAGAGTTTGAGGTTTTCCATGACGCGTTCGGCTTCGGGGCGTCCGCCCTTCACATCGAAGCTGAGCATCGCGCCGAAGCCCTTCTGCTGTCGCTTGGCGAGTTCGTGCTGTGGATGCGATTCGAGGCCGGGATAGTAAACGTGCTCGACCTTGGGATGCTTGGCGAGGAAGCGGGCCACAGCCATCGCGCCCTTCTGGTGAGCTTCCATGCGGGGCCCCAGCGTCTTGACGCCACGCAAAACCAGCCACGCATCGAACGGCGAACAGGCCAGACCGAGTGCGTTGGTGATGTAGCTGATGCGGTCGGCGTGTTCCTTGGTTCGGGTGATGACACAGCCACCGACCACGTCGGAGTGCCCGTTGAGGTACTTGGTTGTCGAGTGGACGACGATGTCGACACCCAGCTCGAACGGCCGCTGCAGGTACGGAGACAGGAATGTGTTGTCGGCGATCGTCAGCAGATTCTTGCTCTGGGCGATCTTTGTGATGGCTGCGATGTCGAAAATGTTGAGCAACGGGTTGCTCGGTGTTTCGATCCAGATCCCCTTCGTATTCGGACGGATGGCAGCTGTGATGTTGGCCATGTCCTGCATGTTCACAAAGGAGAATTCGATCCCCTGTTCCGTGAACACGTTGGCGAAGAGGCGATAAGTCCCGCCATAGATGTCGTGACCGGCGATGACGTGATCACCCGGCTTGAACATGAACATGGCTGTGGTGATTGCCGCCATTCCGGTGGCAGTCGCCCGGCAGTCGATGCCGCCTTCGAGGGCCGCGAGGTTCTCTTCGAGCGCCCGCCGCGTGGGGTTGCCACTGCGGGTGTAATCGAAGCCTTTGTTCGTGGTCAGCGTGTCCCATGAGAAGGTCGACGACGTGTAAATCGGCGTGGTGCAGCTGTTGAACGCCGTGTCTTTGTCGACACCGGTATGGACACAACGAGTCTCGAAGTTCATGCGAGAAATCCTAGGGCAAACTGAGAGTGAAGTCTGTGGAACTGGAACCGTTCAGGCCCGGCGACTTCGAGCAAGCAGTGTAGAACTGCCGGGGGAACGAAACAATCGGGAGGTCGCAACAGTTTAGCAACCTCTCGTCAACGCGAAGACGCTTTCACATCCGTTCAACCGTCTGGATGCCCAGCAGGCTGAGGGCCTGTTTGAGGACACGGCTGGTCAACTCAGCCAGCAGGCAGCGGCTGTGACGGAGTGCTTCGTCAGCCTCGCCCTTGATGGGGCAGTTGTCGTAGAACGTGCTGAAGGAGTTGGCCGTTTCGAACACGTACTGCGTCAGTTGGTTCGGGCGGTAGTCGGTACAAACCGAATCGAGAGCCTCGGGGAACTTCAACAGCTGGAGAGCGAGGCTGCGTTCTGCGGCGTGGCTGAGAACGATGCGGGCACCCTGGTCGAGGAGGGTCTGCGGGTCGATTTGATTGCGGCGGAGGATCCCCTTGGTCCGGGCGTAGGCGTACTGGATGTAGGTGGCAGTGTCGCCTTCCTTGGCCAGCATCTTTTCCCAGTCGAACACATAATCGCTTTCGCGGGCGTGATGCAGGTCGGCGTACTTGATGCCACCGATCCCAATGATTTCGGAGACTTCCTGGCGAGCTGCATCGTCGAGAGCTTCTTCGCCCTTATCGGACTTTTGAGCTTCGTTGGCGTCGATGATCGCCCGGGCCTCGATCACTGCTTCATCGAGCAGACTCTCGAGTCCGACCGTGTCGCCATCGCGAGTCTTATAGGGTCGACGATCCTTGCCCATCACGGTTCCGAAGTTCACGTGACGCAGGTCGACCTTCGCGATCCCCCACTTCTTCACCGTCTCAAACAACAACTCGAAGTGGTCGCCCTGCCGGGTATCGACGACATAGAGGATCGTGTCGGCCTTGAGTTCGCTCACCCGGTAGCGGATCGTCGCCAGATCAGTCGTGGCGTAGGTGTACGCCCCGTCAGCCTTGCGGATGATGAACGGAGCTTTGAAGCCGGGGATGAAGACGCAGATGGCCCCGTCGCTCTCGACTGCCATTCCATTCGTGAGGAGTTCATCGACCACACCGGGCAGCATCGGGTTGAACCAGCTCTCGCCGAGCGTCAAATCGAACTTGATGCCCAGGCGGTCGTAGACACCCTGTAGTGCTGCCAGGCACGCGGGCATGAACTCGTTCCACAGGGCAAGGTTCGTCGCATCGCCAGCATGCAGTTTCGCAGTCTCTTCCCGGGCAGCCTTCGCGATCGCGGGGTGGGCGTTAGCCAGTGCCAGTTCTTCGGCATTCGATTCAACGCGTTCGATCTTCTTCGACAGTGAACCGATCTCGTCCTTCAGCCCGTCGATTTCGGATCGCAGGCGTTTGAGGGCCTTCTCAGCGTCCTTGTCGGCGGGGTCTTTGCTGTTCTTGGGAGGCACCGGAGCGGCAGCCAGTTCGCGTTCCTTGGTCTCCAGCTCGCGGCGTTTCTCGGGCAACCCTGACCGGGCGTCGATGAAGTCGCTCAGTCGATTGACCAGCCGATACAGTCGGGCCAGTTCCGCGACGGGGTGGCGTCCGTAGGCGTCCTTGTCGAGGAAGTTTTTGTATCCATAAATGATCATTCCGAACTGGGTGCCCCAGTCGCCGATATGGTTATCGCTGGTCACTTCATGGCCAAGGAACCGCAGCGTCCGACACAAGGAATCACCGATAACGGAGCTGCGCAAATGGCCAACGTGCATCGGCTTGGCGACGTTGGGTGACGAGAAGTCGATCACGATCTTGCGAGGAGGGTTGGCCGCTTCGACTCCGAGACGGTCGTCCTGCAATAGCTTATTGACTTCAGTAGTGATCAGGTCGTCCCGCAACGTCAGGTTGATGAACCCGGGACCAGCGATCTCGATCTCGCGGCAGAGGTCCTGCACATGGACCTTCTCGGCGATCTTGGCCGCCAGTTCTTTGGGGTTCAATCCGTGCCGCTTGGCCAGGGGCATGGCGCAGTTGGCCTGAAAGTCGCCGAACCGGGTGTCCTGAGCCGGGCGGACCATCGCCACGAACGGCGCGGGGTCATCCGCATAGTCGGCCAGGACCGGAGCAAACCGCTGTTGCAGCAAACGCAAAAGATTCATGGAACCGCTTCACCCGTCAACGACGTCCCCCAAGTCAGCAAGGAGACAAGCCATATAGTGTAACGGTTCGTTGCTTTTGGTCAGAGTGATTTGATCGGCAACTTCCGGTTCGGATTTCGAGCGGTGCTTCAGCCACATGCGGCGACAACAAGATCGTAACCCGATGCAGAATCAAGAAATACAGCTCACCTTACGCGTCGGTGAGTGCGATGGGAAGGAGGCTTTTCGGATCGAGCCGTTTACTTTCCGGCCAACTTCAGCTTGCGCAGGACGCGATATCCATTGAAGAGAAAACCGTCACGAAGCAGGTGAGCACCAACCGGGCTGGGAGACATTCCCATGCGACGCAGGCCATCGTGGATCTGATACATCGCCCGTCGGCGATCGAGGTCGGGGGTCCGAAACGTAATGCTGAACGAGATCGAGACTTCGTCCAGATTCTGAACCCAGTGCGGGTAGGTCACCGGAAAATGGAGCCCATCGCCCGAATGGAGGTCATTGACCCAGGAGTGCTGATCAAATTCGGGCTGGAACGGAATGTTGCGGCCGCGATCTGAATAGAAGTGTTCGAGGTTCTCTTCGGTAAGTAGCGACTTCACTCGTCCGTCGTACAGGTGAACCCGCTTCCCGCCGCGAATCTGCAACAGAAAGTTATGTTCCGGGTCAATGTGATAAGGCGTCACTGATCCCGGCGAGGTGATGAAAATGAACGCCTGTCCGTTGCACATCCCGGGAGCGATGGCTTCGGAGTACTTCCGCACTTCACCCAGACATTGATTGAGCAGTGCGGCGTACTCAGGGTCGCGTTCGACGTACTTCAGTACGAGCCACGATTTGCACTCTGCAATCCGACGAATCGTCTCTTCGGGCGACAGGCCGTTCATCGGCGTCTGCTCATGCTCGATGCTCATCGGGATCTGACCGGCGTTGTACTCAATACAGCTGGCCGGGAGGGTCTGCGACAGCTTGAGCAACCGCTCCAGCTGGAACAGCGGATGATCATGCAGCCGATGACGAATCAGGAATGGCTCCAGGGTGAAATTTTGGGCAAATACAGCGGGGTCAATCTGGAGCAGCGACTCTCCCTCGCTCGCGTCGATGTGCGGAGCTCGCTCAAGGGTCGCAGTTGAAGACATCACTTCGGATTCTGTACTGGTCATTCGCATGGTGAACCTCGGAGCACTCAAGCCTGATGTGCCGGTGGAGTATTGTCTGGGGCGGGCTTGTCAGTTGAAGAACTGGTCAATGACTGAGCGGAAGATCCCGATGGTTGCCCCGGTCGACGACTGGTCAGCGATCTCCAGCTGCGAAGCAAAGACCGCAAGAAAGTGCGGACTCCGATCTCGACGTTCCCCAGAATGCGTCCCGTGGAGATCCGCATGTACTTGATCGTGCGACGCTCTTTCCACATGCGGTTAATCATGAAGTGATTCGGCACCGCACAGGAGTCCATCCATTCGACGCTCTCCTGGGCATGCAGTCGCCGAATGTTTTCCAGCTCCAGCTGCACTCCCGGTGAGTACTTGGAATAGCGTTCGTCGTACGCGATCTTGAAGGCAAACGACCCGGGAGCTGCCAGGAAGTTGACCTTCATCGCGATTGGTTCGCCATCCAGATACAGCCCGAACATCTGCAGGCGGTTCTGGGCATATGCCTTTCGCACGATCTCCCGGAAGTATTCCGCAGCTCCACGGGCTTCCTTGAATGAAGTCCCCTGATTGCCCTTCCACCCCGTCGATTCGAGTTGCAGGAAGCTGTCGATCCATGATTCAATTGCACGGCCCTGCCCCGCAGCCAACGAACGCTCGGTCAGATCCCCCAACTCGGAAAGCCGTCGCCAGTGACGACGGAGCTCCCGTCGCTGATGGGTCGACATGACCGACCCAGCGTAGGTCATCCAGTCCGAGGATGTTTTCGCCAGCGCCCGGACGTGGGTCTCCACGTTTTCTACAAGTGCCCGGCGATCGAAAAGTACTTGAACCATTGCCTGTGCCTGCGGACCGTCGCTGACCTGGCAGGAGAGATCGATCAATGCCGGAGCAGAGGAAGAACTGTCGAAGTATTCAAACAGCGCCCTCCAGGTCTCAATCTCCTGGCCACTTCGAATCAGCGGCACGCTGAGGTAACAGTAATCATGCTCCCAGAGCGTCCAACGACGGGGACGCAGCCCCCCACCAGTCTCGAGAAATGGAAATAACCCGCATAACTTCGGTGCGACATCCTGCCGCTTGCTGCGACGGTAGATGAACGCGAATCGCATCCGCTCCGGAGTAAACATCCGGACGGCCGGCAACATCTGCCATGATTCATGGAAGACGTTCGGCTCCAATGCATGGGCTGCCAGATCATCCCAGTCAGCCACTTTGGACATCAGGCCATTCGGGCCATCCAGTCGGTCGACGACCTCCACCCACAATTCACCATTGATCTCGTCCCGCGAATACGGAATGTGAGCCGGAAGGAGATCCACCAGCGAATTCGCTGGTTGACCATCGATCGGTGACGAGGGAGCAATAGACACAGGCGACTCAGTGATCCAAGTTGGACAAGGCTCTTGGGGAGTGCTTGGTGAGCAAATCCTCATACATTCAAACATAATCGACTATCTTGGCTGGTCGGAAAACAGATCCTCATTCTCAAACTCAACGCCAAAACCATCCGACAACACATCGATTTATTCGTTGCAACTGACAAGACCAGCCCCGTCCAATCTTGCGCTGAGATGCGAATCGGGCAGAGTCAGGTACGGTGGTGTACCTGGAATCTGTCGAGCGAAAGCACTCCGGTCGGTCTGTGTTGCGGAATGTTTCCCAGTATGAATTCTGTCTCAGTCAGCGGGCGAGCGACTCTCACAGCTGGTATTCTCAATTCGAGGCCTGTAACCCGGCGATTTATCTGAAATCGTCTCTTCATGTTACACCGAGTCGATGGGACACGTTCTATTCTCTGAGCATCCCCAAACCGCCCTTGCAGTGGAGGGGCAAACTCGAAATCATGCCCACTGATTCGGCCACCGGTGTCTCGGCCGTGTTTATGAAGTTCCGCCTCGATCGGGCGGTCTAACGCGAAAGTGGTGAGCGGGAATGCTCAAATTGCCTTTGAA
>QWOR01000363.1 GCA_003669575.1 Planctomycetota bacterium
AAACGAGGCTCAACGACAGTACATGGCCGCCCGCCAGAAACGCCAGTGCGAAGAACTCCGCCAATACAACCAGCGTCTGATGCACGTATCGGACAAGTACCGCGACAAGGTCTGGGCCGGAGCTGACCGCTCGTCACTCGCCAAGTGGCAGGAGACTCAGGAGACCTACCGGGCCAAGGTCTACGACGAGCTGATCGGCCGCATTCCGTATGACCTGCTCCCGCCGAATGCCCGCACTCGCAAGATCATCGATGAACCCACACATACGGGGTACGAGGTTGCACTTAATGTGTGGGAGAAAGGAGGAGAGAAGAGAGATGAGAGAAAAGAGCCAAACCAAGATTCGTCCTCTGGTTCTCCTCCCTCCACCGTCTTCGCGGGTGGTATCCTCCTCGTCCCCAAGGATCTGAAACCCGGCGAGAAACGCCCGGTCGTTGTCTGTCAGCACGGGCTGGAGGGTATTCCCGAAGACACGATCTCAGAAGATCCGAAGCACGAGGCTTATCACTACTACAAAGGCTTCAGCTCGGTGCTCGTGAAACGCGGGTTCATCGTTTATGCCCCGCAGAATCCCTATCGTGGACAGGACAAGTTCCGTGTCCTGCAACGCAAATCCAACCCGCTCGGACGATCGCTCTTCAGCTACATTGTCCCCCAGCATCAGCAGACACTGAACTGGCTGGCGACCTTGCCGTTTGTCGATGCCGACCGCATCGCGTTCTATGGACTTTCCTACGGGGGGAAGACAGCTGTGCGTGTCCCGCCGATGCTTTCGGGCGGCAAGGGAAACGCCGGGTACTGTCTCTCCATCTGTTCCGCCGACTTTGACGAGTGGGTTCTCAAGATCGTCACCACCGAAGACCGCTACAGCTACATGTTCACCGGTGAGTATGAGATCTTCGAATGGAACATGGCCCACATTGCGAACTATGCGGAGCTGTCATCACTGATGACACCGCGACCGTTCATGGTGGAACGTGGACACGACGACGGCGTCGCTCCCGATGAGTGGGTCGGATGGGAGTACTACAAGGTCAAGCGTCACTACGACAAACTCGGCATCGGCGGCCGCACCGAGATCGAAGTCTTCGACGGCCCGCACACCATCAACGGCGTCGGCACCTACAAGTTCCTGCACAAGCACCTGAACTGGTCCGAGCCGAAAGAGTAGCTGAGGGTCGTGCGATTCAATCGGATCGTCGCCATACCGGGCGGAGCTACTCGCCCTTCTGAAACTTCACGCTGATCTCGCCCGTGTTATCGCCCAGCCCGGTCCAGTCATCGCGACATCTCAAGTAGAGTTTCCCATCGGAGGGAGCCACAAACGATCCCTCTGTACTGAGGTCGAATGGCTCGCTGAGTTCATAGTCCTTGAACAGTACGCCCACCAGCCGTCCGGAACCGCTGAGCGTGCCTAAGGCTGCCAGCTTCTCACCATCTTTGGTCAGGGACCAGGTGCCCACCGTGGAATAAGAAATCCGTTGCCCCGATTTCACCGTAACCCGCGAAGGCTGCCAGCCCGCAGCTGCCTTCACCTTGGTGTTGATGGTCCGGGTCTGTATGGCATGGAACCGAGCCTTCCAATCCCAGCTGCACAGGTCAACTCGGTACCCGTTGTCAAAGTCTTTCAGGAATTGCGAATACTCGAACGCGATCTCCTTGGCCATCGGGCCATAGACATCTTCAAAACTGGTTCTCTGGGCGCTGAGAAGCGCCAGCCCCAGTGGGTGGAAGCGAGGCGCATAGTTTGAATTATTTGCCAGTAGATTACACAGCGCCCAACGCCAGGCGTAGTTCTGCCAATTGTCACCCGATCGCTGAGCCGTCGACGTAATTTCCGCGAGACGTTTGGGTGGCTCCGATTTCAGGTACTTCACCACTTCGGGATCGCAGTGGATGGCTTGCTGATTGTCCTTCCAGTACCGCCCCATCTCGGCCATGCCTTCGGCATACCATGTCGGTCCCATCCGACCAAAATTCAACATGCAATAGGCATGTACGGCTTCATGCTGAGGCGTGCCGTGATCTGCGGTGGCATAGACCACTGCCCGACTGGCGAGAACTTCACCCGTCTGGGAGTTCTGCCGGGACTGTCCTACGGTAACGCCACCGCCGGCGAGAATACTTTGTAAACCTTTCGGGTCTAACGACCCGGGTGGCCACTTCGTGACATCCCGCACGACGTACATGTCGATCGATTGGGAATTGGGGCGACCCCAGTACTTACCGATCAGAGCCAGCATCGTTTCGAGACGCTGCAAAAGCTCCTCAGCCTCTTCGCGAGAGATATCCGTCTGCACAGCGAAGTTGCGTGTCCGATAGAGCCAGGGGCGCCCCGGCCTCTCGTCGACACGCACTTCAACCTTTGTGGATTTTTTATCCTCAGACCAGCTGTACGAACCCGTTAGAAGGATGAGGCCGCCGAGAATGACAGCACTGGCACTCCAGTAGCGGCAACACTCACTGAACAGAGACATCGCAGCGATCCTCCGTCTGGCAATACGCACTGCCAGTTCAGAGGAGTCTACCACCAAGCCAATGGGTGTATCCACCAGGATGCGTCATGAAAGCGAAATGCCACATACAGACCGACGGCCAGTGCCACCCAGTACACTAGACGCTTGCATTCCTTGTAGAAACCCTCAGTCTGGCGGCCCATCGCCTCGCCCGACACATAGCCCCGGAAATTGGGCAGCCAGCGAGGAACCGCTTTGCAGTACTCCATGTACTTCTCACCATGCCGAGTCGCCATCACCTGCTCTTCGACGGGAACGACTGCATAGGTGTAGAGGAGAATGATCGGCACCATCGAGAGTGCGAGAATCGGACTCCTCATCAGGAACGGGAAAGCCAGGACCATCAACAGTGTTCCCCAGTAGAGGGGATTGCGACAGACCGAGTACGGCCCGGTATTCACCACATCGAGACTCTTCCTGGCACAAATGTAAGATGCCGATACCACTCGAATCGATGCGCCCAGGCAGAACAATGCCACTCCCGTGAGAGTGATCGCCAACTCCCAATAACCAGGAAGCTTTGGCAGCGGTGGGTTCCAGGCAGTGAGTACACAACCGATGGTCAAACTGGCAGCCGTCCACCAGACCCGTGAGCGGTAGGCAAAAGACTTGTAAACAGAATCGATGGGTTGAAGTGTCTCGGGGATCGTGAGTGTCCTGAGTTCAGGAACTGGAAGTCCATCCAACTGAGATGCGATCGTGTTCATCACGGCGTCCTTGCCCTGTTGCATCAGCTGCGGTGGTTGAAGTTTAGCAGTGCATTCCCTGATGCGAAATCCATTGCCGCCTTACCTGCGGCGGCTTGTAACATACTGTTTTGATGTAAGTCCATATGTGTCCAGAGCAAATGAATTGAAATTCACCCTCAGGTTGAACGTTTTAATGATCCGCGCTCGCGAATTGTAGGAGTTACACGCTCGAGGTCCGCCGAAAGATCGCGGACGTCGCGCAAACTATGCAATTCAGGCCCGATAAGACGAATCGAAATGTCTTTGAGATCCGTGGCGCGATGTTTGCTTTGCGAATAAAGCTCCTCCCGATCTCACGGCACGATGCCTGGGAGGTGAACACTCTCATGGCAGGGACGTAATGCAAATTCGCTGGATTTCGGGTCTCGTCTTCGCCCTCCTCGTCGCCAGAACAGCAGTGGGGGCCTCCCATGCGACTCCTAATTTCGTGGCTCACGCAGCTGATCCTCAAGTCGCAGAACAGGTCGCCAGAACTGCGGAGTACTTTCGGAAGACACTCGCAGTCGAATGGACTGGTCAGGAACTTCCCAACTGGGCTTCGCCCTGCCCGATTCAAGTGACTGTCGGCAGCATGGGGGCCAGCGGGTCGACCACTTTTACATTTGAAAATGGTCAGGTCCACAGCTGGGACATGCGAGTCCGGGGAACACTCGAACGTGTTCTCGACTCCGTTGTCCCGCATGAGGTGTGTCACACGATCTTTGCATCCAAGTTTCGACGGCCGCTTCCACGCTGGGCCGATGAAGGGGCTGCCACACTGGTGGAACATCCCAGTGAACGGCTGCGACAGGTTGACCTTCTGAACCGGGTCTTTGGTCGTCGCCAGCAGATGCCACTGCAGACCCTGTTTGAGATTCGTGAATATCCGCAGAATCCTGAGGATCTCTACACACTGTATGCGGAAGGCTACTCACTCGCCGAGTTCCTGGTTCAGCGAACTGGTGAAGAAGGCAAACGAGTTTATCTCGACTTTCTGGCCGACGCCCTCTCGGGAGGGTGGGAAAAGGCTGTTCAAAAGCACTACGACTACAACTCCGTGAGTGCCCTGGAACAGGACTGGGGCAAGTGGGTGATGGCCGGAAGTCCGAATCTGCCGCGTGATGCTCAGTATGCCCTGAATGGCACTCGGATTCCGAAAAGCCCGCCCGCGAAGGCCAAACCTCAGCTGGCATCGAAGGACAAGTCCCCGGCCGCAAAAGATGTCGTGATCCGGTCGCAGAGCCCCAATGTGATGGCTCCTCTGGCTCTCATCTCACGCCCACTTCGCAAGACCACCCAGACAGTGGCACTGGAGGCTCCGGCTCCGGGAACTGGTCGCGCCAGCCAGTCTGGCGGGCAGCCGACCCAGTTGCGGTTGCCAACCGCCAACCGTGAATCGGAACTGGCCCGATAGTGAAATCCTCTGTTCGGTGAAAGTCGCCCTTGCAGAGATTCGCCTATTGCGGGAACATCCGACGCGCTGCGGAAGACCACGGTAGCCAAGGTCGGCGCGAGTGGAGCCGCAGCAGGCGTTGAGAGGGTTACACAGGGATGTGGTGTCCACGTTGTCACACGGAAGTCGCAGCTGAGATTGCTCAGAATGGGCAATCTTTGAACTGCACGTCGTGCGGGACCGAGATCCAACGAATTTACGCTCCCTCATTGCACCCCGATACGAGGAGTGCGCGTGAGCTTCTGGAACGCTGGTCCAAGGGAGACGGGCTGGATGTTGCCTCAGCGCTGCCCGTTGCGCCTCCGCCTCCATCAACCAACACGCACCATGCGATAGAAGTCGCAGCAGTCGGTGCTCCTATCCCATCCGAACTCGCGGCCCTGACGAACACTTCGCCGTTTGAAGCAAGCGCGATCGAATCGGCTCGCCTCGCCCCACTCGAGACCACAGAGCCCCTGGAGGCCGCAGCAGACGCGAGCGAAGATCAGCCGCTCGACCTCAGCAACGCCGGTCGACGTGATCGTCCCGATCGATCGCGCCCCGAGCGACAGGCCCCCAAACCACGGACCACATGGCGAGTCGACTCAGCTCATAGCGTCACCCAGCCAGTCGCTCCGCCGCCGCCACCGGTTCCTCCCCGTCGACCACATTTCGCAACCCCGGGAACCGAAGCAGACAAGGCTCCCGCCGCTCAGACGAAACCCGAAAACGCATTCGCCCAGACGCCCCCCGACAAGGGGCCCACGATTCGCCCGATCGAGCCCATCAAGGGAGTTCCCGTTGAGGCAGCCAAGCTGGGCCCGCCGGAATCGGTGCGGAAGGCAGCTCCCGAGCGTGCACTTGCGCCCAAGGTGGTGAATTCGCCCCCTCCCGTGCAGGAGCAGATGTCAGACGAGGAACTTCCTGAACCGAGCGAGTTCGAAGACATCGCCCCACGCGTTGCCCAGCACGCAGCTGTGGCGAGCATCAAGCATCGTCGACTGGATAACGCCCACGAATCGCTGATCGGACCTCACTTCGATCTGCAGTCCTACCTGTCACAAGACGCTCGCAAGCCGGGGCGATCGGAATCGATGTGGGGCCAGGTTCTGGCCTATCTGGGAGTCGGGCTCATTACCGTCGGCACCACGCTGGTCCTGTGGTCATACTTTGGCAAGTCTCCTCAACACGCACATTACGCTCCCACGGGCTGGCTGATCTGTACCATTGGTCAGATGCTGCTCTTCCTGGGAGTCACAACGCTCATCTCCGGTGGCATGCAGCAGACCTCACACGAGGTCACTCGCCGCGTCGAATACATCGGCGACCGCATGCTGCGGTTTGAACAGTCCGCAGAACAGCTGCTGCGTGGCCCGCACTTTAATGAGAAGCGTCAGCGGTCCAAGAACAAAGTGAAAGCTGCGCCAGCCGCGGAAGAACTCGACGACGACGCTTAAACTCGACAGACAGCAGTGAGAACCGAACCGGGAACAGACTCGACTGTCCGGTTTATTCTCCTTCGCTCGTCGGCTCAACAGGAGCCAGTCGCAGGCGAATGTGTGACGCACGAGCTGCGTTGCGGTCAGAAGATTCCATCGGCGTCCCGCTTAACTTTTGCAGATGGGCCGGCTGGGTGTGGATAAACAGTTCGTTGATCGTCGGAATCTCAATTCCGTCAATCAGCCCGAGATTGATGCCCAGCCGCAAACTGCTGAGCAGGTGCATCGTCTCTTCCGAGGTGATCGTCCGGGCACTTTGCAGGATCCCCAGGGCCCTCGACACTTTGTCGTGCAGCTTGGATCGGTTATCCTTCACCATTTCGCGACGAGTCCGACGCTCGTACTCCAGCACATCAGGAATCACCTGCTGCATCGACTTGATGATCTGCTGTTCAGACTTGCCCAGCGTCATCTGATTCGAGATCTGATAGAAGTCGCCCATCGCCTGGCTGCCTTCGCCGTATAGACCGCGAACCGCTAGGCTCATTTTGTGCATCGACTGAAACACCTTTTGGATCTCTTTGGTCATGACCAGAGCCGGAAGATGGAGCATCACACTGACCCGCATACCTGTCCCGACGTTGGTCGGACAGGATGTCAGGTAGCCAAACTCCTCATTGAACGCAAAATTGACCTGCTGCTGCAACTCGTCATCGATGCGATTGATCTCCTGCCAGCACTCATCGAGCGCCAGTCCACTGCGCAGGACCTGCATCCGCAGATGATCTTCCTCATTCACCATCAGGCTCATCGATTCCTGTGGCCCGATTCCCGCTCCCCGTGGCCCCTTGGCCTCGGAGTGTTCACGGCTGATCAGTTGGCGTTCCACCAAGAACTGCCGATCCAATGTCTCCAGCGGGTCAACCCGCACATACCCCATGGAGCCGGGGGGGAGGACCTCAACGACCGGCCCGCGCAGGACCGCTTCGACCTCTCCGCGAATGGCATCCGATGTCTGCGGGGGAAAGGGGAAGCGATCCAGATTCCGCGCCAGTCGAATCCGGCTGGACACAACGACATCCGACTCAGGACCGACTCCCTTCAGCCATTCGCCGCTGCTTTTCGTCAACGCTTCAAAATCGAGCACCGTGAACCCCGTTTGCTAGTCTGAACCGTCCGTGTTTTCGTGGACTCTTTCCCGCTGTGCGGGCTCTATTCCGCAGGACTTTCCCCAGAAGAGGCTGCCTGCGCCTCAATGACCTGGATCTGGTCGCGGATCCGGGCGGCCTCTTCGTAGTTTTCCCGCTCAATTGAGGCTTTGAGTTCACTGCGCAGCCGCATCAGTTCATGATGCCGGAGGGTGTTCGCCGATGTCTGCGGTGGACACTTACCCACATGCTGCGTGTCCTGATGAATACTCTCGAGCAGCGACTGCAGGTCATCATGGAATGACGTGTAACACTGCGGACATCCGAGCCGTCCCACGCTGCGAAACTGCTTAAACGTGATCCCACATCCGCCGCACGATACCTCGGGCGAATCCTCTTCGACCTCCTCAGCGGCGAGGGCTACACCTTCCGCCTCAGATTCGCTGACCGCTTCATCATCCTCCATCTGCATGGAAGGCATTCCACCGACTTCTGTGGAACTCAGGTACTTCTGAGCACACGTTTCGCACAGGTGTACCACCTGCGCCTGGCCCAGCTGGATCTCTGTGATGTGAAGCGTGGCTGGCTTCGTACACCGCATGCATTTCTTCATCGTGTCGTCCCGTGTCAATCTGGCCCGCGACATCGGATCTCTCCCAGCTGTCGACGGACGCACTGTCCTTGGTGGACTATAGCAGCGACTGCCCGACGATGGCACGTCGGTTCTGGTCACAGTCCCCCCCGCAGGGGCAATCATATGCAAAGCGATCAGTTCTGGGGCTTCAGGTCTCGAATTTTCTGGTGTCGAGGCAATTTCGGGAGTTCGACATCTGTTTTCGTGTCGTGAAACACGCGGGTTCTTGTAGGCTCCTGTCAGGATTGCCGATATGATTATTACCGAGTGCGGAAAGCGAGCCTGTCCACGACACGTGCAGCACCTGATGAGGCCCCCATGCGGTTGCGTTTAATGATGTTATGTGGTGGCTTGGCCGCTCTTTCGGTCGCAGCCCTGGCGTCTTCTTCTGCGGCCGAGAAAGCACTGCCCATCGACCGGTTGACCAATGGCGCACGCGTCCGGGTGGCGTTTGAGCCGTCAATCGTCGCCGTTCGACCGCTCATCGTCCATGTTCTCATGGATGATCGAGCTGCCGCACTGGGAATGGCTGTGTCAGAGGATGGTCTGATCTTGACCAAGGCCAGTGAAATCGACCCGATTCACAAACTGGTCATCAAACAGGGGAAAGAGACGCACCCCGTGCGAGTGGTCGGTTGGTCCGATGCTCACGATCTTGCTCTGCTGAAGACTGACAAGAGAGGCTGGACCGCTCCCAACTGGCATACGGGCGCTGATCCCACAGTGGGACAGTTCCTCATCACACCGGGAATGGAGAAGACACCGCTCGCCGTCGGAGTGGTCAGTGTCTCCCGCCGCACCATCGAGAAGGATGAGACGCACGGAGTACTTGGCGTTCAGTTGGCGGGCGTTGAGCAAGCCATCATTGAAGACATGTTCGAGCAGAGCGCAGCTCTGGCCGCGGGGGTCCGGATTGGTGATGAGATCAAACGGGTCGGGAATGTCGCGATCAACTCTCGTCCGGATCTCATCCGGGAGATTGCGAAACATGGCCCCGGAGAAACTGTCGTACTTGAGATTCGTCGCAACGGGAAGATCGTCGTCATTCCCGTCACACTGAGTCACCCCTTCGGGACTTTCCTCTCGCGGATTGCCCAGCAGAATCGACTCGGCGGTGAGATCAGTCGGCGATCCAGTGGATTTCCGACAGTGATCCAGCACGACAGCACGCTGAAACCACAAGAGTGCGGAGGCCCTGCCGTCAATATTGATGGTCAGATCGTAGGGATCAACATCGCCCGCTCAGGCCGCACGGAGTCATTGATGATTCCTTCCAGTGTGGTGCTGGAGGTACTGCAATCATTCCGCGACGGAAAACTTCCTCTACTGCGATCTACGTCCCCACTGACGCCACCGCCACCCCCGGATGCCGAACCGCTCAAGTAGCGGATCATTTTCCAATCAGGTGCTGCCTCGCTGGAAACCTGACCGGCACTGGTTCGAATCACACCGATCAGCGACTCACTTTTGTCGTCCCGGTGACCGGCATCTCTTTGAAGTAGGTGGCGTACTGCGCATCGAGAGTGGCGTAGGACACCCCAATGATTTCCTCCAGAGTTTTGGTACCGCGCAGACGTTGAACCGGAGTGTAGATATTGGTTAGGTACTCGATGAACTCGTCTCGATAGACCCCGTCCTGATAATGCAGGAAGAAGTGGGCCAGACCCGTGGCCTGCGCATATCGTTTCTGCAATTCTGGTGTCGTTCCCGCCTGAAACTTCAGCATTCCTAGAGCTGTAAAGCGAGCCAGCGGTTCCTGCTCCTGCTTCTTCACCACCTGTTCGCGGGCGGCCCGGATTCGTGGGTGAGTCAGATCCCCCACCGAGACCGTTCCATCTTCTGCAACGCGAAACGATTCAAAGTAACAGGCGATCCCTTCAATCACCCAAAAGTCATGCTCATTCCCGATCGCCGTCGTTTTCAACGTGCTTTCGCTTAATAGCTGGTGCGTGACTTCGTGGTAGAGGGTTTCCAGCGACTCGTCTTCGGAGATATCCGGGTTGTGGAAGAAGTACGCTTTTCGGTCTTGGGGCATGTACAGCCCGTTGATCTTGTCGGCCAGAGGGCACTTGTTGGCCAACTTGTCGACGAACTCCTGCCTCTTTCGGAAGTAGTATATCTCGTAGTGACTTCCATCGTTCGAGGAGGTTCCGCTGGTGAAGAGTTTGTCCAGCTGTTGTGGTGTCCTGAAGAACCCGGCGAACTCCCGCATGAAGTATCGATGAAACGCTTCGACGGCCACAGCCAGTCGGACCCCTTTCTGCTGGCTGTGATTGGTCCGCACCAGGAAGTGCTCGGTTTCCACCTTCCAAGCATTCTTGAAGTCGGAGCGGATCGTCTCTTCTCGCTGCGCGGTGATCCAGTTCCCGTTGTAGTATCGCTCGCCGTTTTCATATCTGGGGACATGTTTGGATTCGATCCAGCCGAAATCATCGTGCCAGACTTCCTTTTTACTTTTCTTCTGAATCGCGAATGGCGTCATCCATTCATCACCCACTCGTTTATATCCCAGCAATCCGCGAGCTTGAGGATGATCGGGATTATGGATCAGGACTTCACTGATCAGTTGAAATGCCAGGCTTGCGTGTTGCTCCTTCAAAGCCTTCCGGGACAGGCTATACAGATTCATCGCATAGTCGGACTGGAGTTTGCGCAGTCGGATTCTCGCCGCATTCTCCGGCTGGGGCAGATTGGCTGGAATCCCCGGCTGAACCCGGGAGGAGAGCTTGTCGATGTCCCCTAGAACTTCATGTGGGGACTTGAGCCTTCTGACTTCCGTAGCCAGCGAGACGAGCTGCTCCTGTTCACAAACGACCGCGATGGACTCCAGCTCGGACACAAACTTTGTACGCAGCTCCAGATACTTCTGCTGCAAAATGACCAATGGCCCTGCGGATCCCGCAGCCAGCAACGTCGAGATCGCCAGACAGGAAAACACGCATGTCCAGAATGACATCCGCCCGCAATTTCGGCTGAAAATGGGATTCATCCGGGCAGGAACAAGGTCCGAGCGCGGCGCTGCACGACAAATCGCGTCATTCAGCACTCTCGGCACAACCGTCATGTTCAAACTCCTGACCCCAGCCGCAGTCTAGACCAAAAATTCGATCGGAGAAAAGAGGGATCGCCGCCCGTGACCATCTGACAGGTCCTATACATGAATACGGTGATTTCTCAGGACTGTGGGGTTGTATGTCACTCCTCAAGTACAAGCGACAATTAGCCATCAAGGCGTGTGACCTGTTTCAGGCACATCGCTGGTGGAGTCGACTTGACCACTGGCAGGGAATCGTGACTCTCAATTACCACCGGATCGGTGACCCGAATCTGACTCGCCTCGATCCTGGCGTCTACAGTGCCACCGCAGAGAATTTTGCAGAGCAACTGAGGTATCTGAAAAGTGACTGCGATGTCATCAGTGTCGGAGATATCCCTGAAGTCCTGCGACAGGGATCCAAACGCCGTTGCGTGCTGATCACATTCGACGATGGGTACCTCGACAACTATCAAGTCGCCTATCCGATTCTGAAACAGGTCGGGCTGCCCGCCGTGATCTTCCTGACAACAGGCTTCCTCGATCAGCGCCTGGTCTCCTGGTGGGACGAGATTGCCTGGATCGTGAAGAATTCTCGTCAATCCGAAGTGAAGCTACCCGATGCGTGGGAGGTGGAACCGTTTCCGCTGACGAACGGGCATTCGCAGATGTCGATTCATCGCCTGCTGCGGCTGGCCAAGCTGATTCCGCCGAGCTCGCTCCAGAAACTGCTGAACGATCTCGCAGAAGCTGCGGGAACTGGACGAGCACCTCAAAACTCCGAGACGGCTCCCTGGCTGACCTGGGACATGGTGCGTGAGATGCGTCGTGGTGGGATCGACTTCGGCGGGCACACCGTCACTCACCCTGTCCTCTCGACATGCACACTCGAGCAGCAACGCGAAGAGATCATGGTGTCCAAGCAGCGAATCGAGCAGGAGCTGGGAGAACCGATCACCGTCTTCAGCTATCCGATCGGACAGCCCTGGTCCTTTAACGCCGACTCGATGAGACTCGCCCGGGAAGCGGGTTACCGGTACGCATTCAGTTTCTATCCCGGTTATTCCACTTACAAATCTGACAAGTTCGATATGCGCCGAGTCGCCGTCGAATCACGCATCCATTTGCAGGAAATCAAAGCGGTCGTTCAGCTGCCGCGGTTCTTTACGCTTTAATGCGGATTCAAAATTGTTTTGCACGGAGTAGGACAGACATTCCAGTCTGTCCTGGGCCAAGAGGCCGGTCTCTCGTCGCTAATGTTGTCACCGAAAAGCGGCTCGCCGCTCAGGCTCGATAGAGCAGCACCACAGCTGAGGCGTCGATGGACTCTTCGTAACCCACCGGTCCAACACGCTCACCGGTTTTCGCCTTCACATTCACACAGCTGCCATCCACCCCGAGCAATTCAGCCACGCGGACGGCGATCTGCCGCTTGTACGGGCTGAGCTTGGGGCGTTGTGCGAAGACTGTGCAGTCGACATTTCCGACTCGCCATCCTCGCTCTTCCATCATACGCACCGCCTCGCTCAGGAAGACCGATGAATCGGTCCCACGATACCGAGGATCGGTGTCGGGAAACCATTCGCCGATGTCTCCCAACGCCAGTGCTCCCAGAATTGCATCCGTAATCGCATGCAGCAAAACATCCCCGTCACTGTGAGCCACGAAGCCCTTCTCATGCGGGATCTCAATCCCACCGATAATGAGCCGCAGGCCCGCCTCCAGTCGATGCGTATCGTGTCCCAATCCTACACGCCATGGGGGGAACAGGACGGGACGATCACCAGTTTGTGAGGAGTTGTCAGTCATGCATGTAGCTTACTCGGACAAGGTCTGATTCGCATTGGTGGCAACCCGGAGTGATGCGAGATCAACCCACTTCTCTCCGATATCCATCGTATCACGTCGCGCTTGTGAATCGTCGTATTGCTGGATAGCGTGATCACTACTGATCAACACATCCCATCTTCTTGATCAAGTGAGTTATTTCATGTCGGAACACATCATTTGTCGATGTCCGTTTTGCAGCGTGAAACTGAAACTCGGCAACCCCCAGCTTGAGGGGAAAAAAATCAAATGCCCCAAATGCTCTGAACCATTCGTCGTCGCCGCGATTTCGGAAACATCATTCGATCAGGACAGCCCGACAACAGTATCCAAATCCAAACCAGTCGCTTCGGTTCCGTCTCGCGTTGAGAAGAAACCTGCGTCCAGGCCTGTGCCAGCTGATGATGACTGGCTGAATGATCTAGGTGACATCGAGGACAGCCCCGGCAAACTGCCGCCCATCGTAAGAAAAAAGAAAAGGAAGCAGGCCCCGGAAGAAATCGGCGAACGGAAACGCTCGAAAGAGGGGCGGGAGCTACCGCTGGTCGTACACTATCTGATGATGGCGGGAACGGGTCTCATCGGAGGCTTAATCGGGGCAGCGATCTGGGCGGGGCTGATCTACTATACGGGATTTGAGATCGGTTATGTCGCGGTGTTTGTGGGCTTCCTGTCGGGTGTTGGAGTCCGCTTTGGTGCCAACCAGTGGGACTATGGGCTGGGCCCAGGTCTGGCAGCCGTCGCGGTCGCCATCCTGGCCCTGATCGCGGGAAAGATCGCGGGAGTTCAACTGATCCTCCACAGGGAACTGGGCAACTTGCAGGCCCAGAACAGGCCTGCCATCCATGAGAACATTTTCATTGCCGCACTTGCCGAAGAGGTCAAAGCGGCTCAACCGAACGCCGAGGCTGCGGGAACTCCGAATACGCCCGCCCAGGTGGACGAGGAGGTGTTCGAACCGGAGAAACTCCCTCAGCAATACCCCCCGGAAATCTGGAATCAGGCAAAAGCCCGATGGGATGAAGTGCCTGACGCGAAGAAGAAGGAGATTCTGGACGAAGGTGCCGAGCAGTTTCAGGAACTCGCCAAACCCAATCTGAGTTTACTTTTCGGCCCCTTCGACATCCTCTGGTTTTTCCTGGCCATCGGTGCGGCATTCCGGGCTGCCACAGTAGGACAGGAGGATTGACGGTCATCCATTGGCCACGAACGGCTCATCCAGCAGAGCAGTCAACGTCTCACGGACGATTCGGCGAGATTCGTTGAGATCGTCAGGTACTGCAATCTCGAACGATCCCCGAGCGGCGATCTCTGTAGAGACAAAACGCACGGCATGATGCGCCCGGGGTTCCACCCATCGAATGAGTGTGCCAAACCTGTCTTGGATCTCTCCCTCCACGACTGCATTTCTCGCCAGATCACCTGACCACGACACCGGCAATGGCCGGGGAATGAGCCTGGCACGCAGTGCGTCGAACGTCACCCCCAGACCAGGGTGCAGCATCTGGCCAGCCACCTCGCACACGGGATCGAGGACGAATCGCCGACTCCAGCAGAAAGGATGCGGCACCTTCAAACGTGGATGGTCAACCCGCCAGAGCCGATAAGCGACCAGATCCAGATCAATGGGCCGCGGTGTCCAGTGACCGGTCCGCTGTCGTCCGAATTCCGCCTCAACCTCGGACATCCGCTGCAACAGTTGGGACGGAGTCAGTTCGCAACGCAGGCGAGCTGCTGCATTGAGGAACCGGCCTTCACAGCCGACGGGTTCGGTCGAGTACCACGCGCTGACCTGTTCGACTTCCAGGCCAGACG
>QWOR01000167.1 GCA_003669575.1 Planctomycetota bacterium
ATTATCGGTCAGGCTCTGGTAGGGAACGTGGCCTTTGAGCAGGAACTCAAGGCCAGACTCAAAGCTGCGGATCTGAGTGATCGTTGTCTCTTTATTGGCGAGATCCCATCGGGGCAAATGCCCGCGATGATGCAGTGTCTGTCGTTGCTCGTTGCTCCACCCCGTTACGAAGGCTTCGGGATGACTCCACTCGAAGCAATGGCCTGCGGTGCAGCTGTGGTGGCCACGGATACCGGAGCCTTTGCCGAAATGATCACCGCAGGGGAGACTGGATACGTGGTGCCGATCGGTGATCTCGACGCCCTGACGTCTGCTGTCTTGTCGATTACAGAAGACCCTGAACGGCTGGCGGTGATGGGGCAGACCGCTCGAAAGAGTGTGGTTGAGAATTTCACGCTGACCGGCGAAGCCGCAGCCATTGATAAAGTGTACGAGCGGCTTTGGAGCGGCGAGAGATTTTAATCTCGCACGAACTGGGTGTTGCCACGAGTCCGGCCGACCTTCCGATATCCATGTTGCTCAAACACGGGGAACAGGTCGTTCTTCCACTCCGCGCGTCCCAGATGTTCGATCGAGATTCGCTTTGGTTTGAGAGCGTCTTCGACAGAATTCAGATAGGGGATCAGCGCCTGATCCTCAAAGCCTTCGATGTCGGCCTTCAAACTGTCGATGTGCGTCAGCTTGGCCTCGCGAACGATGTCTGCCAGTGGGCGGATCTCGATCTGACCTTCGGGATTTTCGGAGACTTTGACGATCGCCAAATCTTTCCGTCCGCCGAGCAGGTCAGCTCTCGCAGCTTTCTCGCCCACTGCGGTATTCACGATACGGACGTTCTGGAAGCCCGAAGCTTCCACGTTGAATCGGAGGGCCGCCGCCATGTCCGGGTTGGCATCGATCGCCAGAGCCACGCCCTCTGGGCCAATGTGGGCTGCGAGAGCGAGCGTGTAGAGTCCGACGTTACTGCCCAGGTCGATGAAGACACCGCCTCGGGGCGTGCCTTCGATCAGGAAGTCAATCTCTTCACTGTTGTAGCCCGGATAGACGAGCAAAGCGTCTTCAATCAGGTTGATATCGGGGCGGGTACGAAACGCGCCCCCGCGAAAATAGACATCGACGATACCGTCATGACCACCCATCCGGCGAATCAGGTTGGCCATCGGGCGACGCAGCATTCCACGATGAAACGGTGGAATGTGGGAGATCGCTCTGACCAACCGCTGCAACCCGCGCGGTTCAAATTGACCGAAAGGAGGCTCATGCTCGTTAACAAGATGACCCCAATTCTGAATCGGTGCATCTGGCATTTCTGAGTCCTATCTGGAGGCGAACTGATTGATCCGTGGAGGGCAATGCAGGTTTGTTGTCAGGGGAACGAATGGACCGCCAGGGAATAATGCCCCTGGAGAAGATGGATGGATTCCAGCATCACTGTTCGGTCATGCACTACGTTTCAGGTGACTCGCGGGTTTGGGGATTCCTTGGGGGAACTGTCGGATCACATTGACTGCAGCCTGCCACGTTGACCGGCATCCTGCAAGGTCACAAGATCGTACTGAACGGCAGTGACGGACCTGATCAGGTCGGATGAAGTCTTCGAGTCGTTCTGCAAAGCCGCGGACAGATCGGCTGAGTTGCTCACCCACTGAAAGTCTGCATTTTAGCTTGGCCATTTCGGGGAAGCGGTAGTGACCATACCAGTCACCGATCAGATGTTCGGCCTCAGCTCGATCGATCCCCGTCAGTTGCATCTGCTCCAGCAGGCACGCTCGGAACTGCTCATAATGCAACTCGGGCTGTGACTGGAGGGCTTTGGCCACCATGTTCGTCCAGTTCGTTTCGTGCCGCTGCCAGATGGAATACATCATGGGCAGCACCTTGGCCCGGCCTCGTAATACGCTGAACTGGGACATCAGCATCTCGGGAAGCTGGGGCAGCGACTTCGGAGACGAGTTCGCAGCCACGATGCGAAAATTATGGAGGAGTGTCGGAGTTCGATAGACCGCATAGAAATTGGAATACCACTGCGTGGCCATCAGGCGACAACGGTCCAGAACGCTTTCACTGTCGATCGAGTAGCCCTTGAGGACTTTCAGGCTTCCCGGCCAGAACTTTTTTGTGGTGTTTAGAAGTGCTTTGTGTCCCATGGCCGATTCGTAGGTCGGCTCGTGTTCCAGGAAATCCACGCTGCGAGTGACTGTCTCTGGGAACAGGCAGTCATCGTCGGCACACATTGTCACAAACGGGGATGTGACACTCGCCAGGCCTGTGGAAAGTTTCTCGTAGAAGGGCTGGACGATGTTCTGGTAGTCCACCTGCAACTGGTGGCTGACACCATCCACGATCGAGCGATTTTCAGTGGCCGCAGAGCCTTCGCTGGAGTCGATGATACGAATCAAAAACTGCGGCTGGACCTCGACGAAAAAACTCATCAACCGCCGTAGAAACTGCGGGCGATTGTGCGTGGGGACCAGACAGGTCAGTCGATTGTCGTGCATCGGAATTGTTCGGGAGTTGGAGGTGTGGGGGAGGCGAGTGATTGAACCTTCCGTCACGCCACTTTCTGCAGCTGGGGACGATTTGCGGGGATCCCGTGCGGGTAGTCAATGATGATCTTCTCAGCGGCATCCCAGATCGGCTGACATCCCACGAGGTCGCTCGATCGTAGGAATCTGCGATGGCGGTTGAATCCGGGCTTCCACAGTCCGATCCCCTTCTCCACGACACCATGCAACAGATGCAGGCAACGATGGAAGAGTCTGGTCGCGGATTTGGGAGGGTTACGGGTCTCCCACGTCTCTGCCCGATAGTACCCGTAGGCCTGGTCGATGAACTGTTCCGCCTGGAGTTGATCGATGCCCGCATGAATAAACTGATCGACCAGGCAGTCTCGAAATCGCAGGTATTGCCACTCGGCCTGGGGGCGAACTCCCTTGCGGCTGGTGGCACTGGTATTGGCCCCATGACGGGTTTGCAGCTGATACATGAAGGGGAGAACTTTGATTCGCCCGCGTAAGGCACTCAGCTGGGACAGCATCATTTCGTGCAGGTTGAAATCAAAGGCATAGTCCGTGCTGGCTGCGGTGACCAGAAACATGTCCAGTAGATTGGCTGTCCGATACACCGCATAGAAATTGTTGAACCAGATGCGTGACATCTGGCGGCATCGCTCAATTGGACTGTCATCCTCGATTGAGTAACCCCTCAAAACGCGGCAGGCCCAGCGGGGGCGATTCGGATGCATTTCTGCGGTTCGCCCGATCGCCGAGGTGTAGCTTGGTTCCTGCTCAAGAAAGTGGACACATTTCCAGACGGCTTCGGGGAACAGAAGGTCGTCATGGGCGCACAGCACCACATACGGGGTCGTGACCAGCTCCAGCCCCCGGGCACACTTGTCCACGAAGTTGGTATCGAAATACCGGTACTCGATTTCCAGTTTCGATTTCCACGAGTCGACCACCGCACGATGCTCTGCGGCCAGTTCAGGCTTCCCTGAATCGACCACGAGGAACGAGAACCCGGTCGGGAACTGCGAGTAGAATTGCAGCATCCGCCTCAGAAAGTCCGGGCGATTATGGGTGGGAATCAGACAGGTGATTTCGGGGGCGGCGCGACCGATGGTCGAGCCGGTGTGTGTCGCTTCCATGCTGTCTCCGATTCAATACCGAGGTCATCGCCTCGCCTGAGTCCAGACTAGATCCGTCTCAGATATGCTCCGGGCCAGTGGGTCACGTTTTGAGTCAGCTGGCTTTCATTGAACGGCCAGGCGGGTTGCTCCAGGACGAACTCAGGGTGCTTGGCCAGGAACTCTCTCGCCGCAGCCTCGGGATTGTCGTCCTTCCACTCGGGCGTTCCCCGGGGAACGTCGTAGACGTTCATCATGACGCCATCCGTGGCCACAATGTACGAGCCGGGAGTGACCAGAGACTGATATGCCTCAAGCTCTGCCAGGACGTGGGCCTTGGTGTGGCATGAATCAAGAATCACGAGGACTTTCTCGTGCGGCTTGATCAGGGAACGGACTTGATCGACGATCTCCTGGCTGACGGAATCACCTTCCACCAGAGTGATCATCGGAGAGAACTCGTGGGCCTCGATGGCTTTCCGATTATGCGGGCGAATTTCAATGTCGACGCCAATGATCCGCCCCTTGCCCATCGCCTTGCAGAGGCTGGCGTAGTACACCAGTGACCCGCCGTGCGCGACGCCGGTTTCCAGGATGACATCTGGCTTCTGGGCGTAGATGATTTCCTGGATACGGATCATATCCTCGGGCAATTGAATAACGGGACGTCCCATCCAGGAGAACGTGTAGACGTATTTCTGGTCCCAGCCAACTTTCACCCATTCACGGGACAGGATCTCGAATGCCTCACGCGAGTACAGATTCCAGGTCCTGGTCGTCTCGGCGACCTCTGTGAGAGTTCCGGCGTCCGTGTCGATGATCAGCTTCATTCGTTGCTCCTTCGCAGACATCGGCCGGTGAATGCGGAAAGCCTAGGCTTCCCGGGCAGATGCCGAGGCGGGAAGAATTGCAGATTTTGGTAAATTGGAAAAGCGGAATTATTGGCGGCGAAAAAGAATGCGGACGTCGATCCGTTGCGGCTTGGTCGGGGGACCGGAATCGGCTTTAAAACCTCATGAAAGATGACTTATGTCGCCTTTTGTGGCACTCGCGTTTTCCAGACTTCGCACATCAACGGGTGGTTCAGATTCGGGGGTCTGGCACCGCAGGGAGAGTCGGAGGAGAGAACGTGCCAGTTTCGGTCGCGTTGATTGTCTGCCTCAGCCCTTCTCGCAGTGTGTAGCGTGGCTGCCAACCCAGTTCGTGGACCAGTCGGCCTGCATGGCCCAATACGACTCGCGGATCGTTGGGATTTTGCGGAATCGCACCCAGATGCAGTAACTCCGGGTGTCCCATCAGTTCAGCTGTCATGCCCGCGATCTCGCGGATGGTCACGGGTTGTCCAGAACAGATGTTGATGGGGCCATTCACCGAACTTTTCACCAACTGCACCAGGGCATCGGCCACATCTTCGATATGCAGGAAATCCCTCAGCTGGGTTCCAGAGGTACACCGGGCGACTTCACCAGCACGGAGGGCTTTGATCACAGCTCCGGGGATCCGACGCTCATCAGCACCTGGGCCGTAGAGGAAGAAGAGCCGGGCCCAGGCGGAACTCAGTCCGAGTTTCTCAAGCACCTCCAGATAGTTGGCCGCGGTCAGCTTGGCCATTCCATAGAGGGTACCGGGACGAGTCGGAGTGGTGGATTCTTCGCACGCGTTGTCTGTCCACTGATACTCGAAACACGTTCCCGTCGCGACCAGACGCTGTCCCCCGCACTGGTGAAATTGACGGAATAGGCGTATCGAGCGGTCGAGCCAGTCGATGTTCTGTGGAGATGTCGCGAACTTTCCCGGCTCTGTACACCATGCCAGGTGCAGCAGATGCGAGGGGGCAATCTCAGCCATCCAAGTATTGGTCAGATCGTCCTGCAACAGGTCGACGGAGTGCCATATGACACCCTCGTTGGTTTCCGGGATACGACGGCAGAGGGCATGAACCTCGAAGCCGCTGGCAATCAATCGTGGCAAGCAGGCTCGTCCGACAAACCCACTTCCCCCGGTGACGAGAATCCGACTCATAACAGCATCGACCCCATCCTGGATCAGGCGACCTGATGGCTGTGGGGCGTCACATAGTCAGGATAATTGCGATCTCGATCCGACATGATGGGATCCGGGAGTGGCCAGCGGATACCGAATGCCGGGTCGTTGTATCGGAAGCCTCGTCCTGCCGTCGGCTCGTAAAACTCGCTGATCTGGTAGAAGACCTCAGCGTCATCGGTCAGTGTCTGGAACCCGTGGGCACACCCTTCGGGGATGTACAGCATGTGACGATTATCAACAGAGAGTTCCGTCCCGAACCATTGTAGATAGGTGTTCGACTCGGGACGCAGGTCGAGAGCAACGTCATAGATCGCGCCGCGTGTGGCTCGGACCAGCTTGGCTTCTGCGTGGGGAACTGACTGAAAATGCATTCCCCGCAACGTGCCGCGTTTCGCATTGTACGACACACTGCACTGAGCCAGCTTGGCATTGAGCCCGTGGCCCTCGAACTCCCGCTGGCACCAGGTCCGCGCGAACGCCCCTCGAACATCAGCCACCGGTTCCGGTTGGATGAGTTGGACACCAGCAATCGGAGTCGAAGTGAAGATCAACGTGTCTGGTCCGATCAGGCGACCCGCACATGCGGGATCGGGATGATGAACTTGCCGCCCTGGTCGCGGTACTTCTGCTGCTGGGCGAGGATCTCGTCGGCAAAGTTCCAGGTCAGCAGCAGGCAGTAATCAGGCTGGTCCGTGATCAGCTTCTCGGGGGAGTGGATTTTCAGCTGGGTCCCGGGCGTGTATCGCCCCTGCTTCACGGTGCTGCGGTCCACGACGTAATCGATGGTGTCGCGTCCAATGCCAAAGTAGTTGAGCAGCGTGCTCCCCTTCGCTGAAGCTCCGTAAACCGCAATCCGGCGGTTCTCCGACTTGAGCTTCTGCAGCATCGAAACCAGTTCGGTTCGCAGCGTTTCGACCTTGCGCTCAAACTTGCGGTAATGTGGCTCCGAACAGACCCACTGTGACTCTTCAGCCAGCATCGTGCGGACACTCTCGCCGACCGAACGATTGCCAGCATGACGCGCGAAGATCCGCAGCGAACCACCGTGAATCGACAGGTGCTCCACGTCGACGATCTCCAGTCCGTGTCGACGGAACAGCTTGTCGAGCGCTGTCAGCGAGAAGTAGCACAGGTGCTCGTGATAGATCGTGTCGAACTCGACATGCTGGATCAGGTCGCCGAGATACGGCGCTTCGACCACCACCACGCCGCTCGGCTTGAGCAGAGTCTCGAACCCCGCAACCACCCCGTTCAGATCGGGGACGTGGGCCAGCACGTTATTGGCATGGATCACATCAGCCCGCTCGCCACCGGCAACCAGTTCAGAGGCCAATTCACGGCCAAAGAACTCACTGACCGTGCGAATTCCCTTTTGCTCCTCGGCCACCTTGGCGATGTTACGGGCGGGTTCCACACCCAGCACCGGTACGCCGGATTTCTTGTACCACTGGAGCAAGTAGCCATCGTTGCTCGCGACCTCAACGACCAGGCTCTGGTCGTTGAGTGACTCTGCGCCCGTCAGCCGGTCGGCGATCCGTTTGGCGTGCTGCACCATCGTGTCGGAGAACGATGAGAAGTACGCGTAATCCCGGAACATCATCTCCGGAGGCACAGCCTCTGTGATCTGGACCAGCGAACAATCGGGGCACCAGGCCAGATCGAGTGGCCACATGGGCTCCGCCTGGCCGAGTTGTTCCTCGGTCAGCAGTGCGTTGGCGAGTGGCGTCCGCCCCAGCGAAAGGATGCTGTTCAGGCCGCTTCGGCCGCACGAACGACATTCAAACTCGGAGCTGCCATCTTGTGGAAGTGCTGCGTGTACCATGCGATGGTCCTGCTCAACCCTGCGTCCAAAGTAAACAGCGGAGTCCACCCCAGCATTGTGCGGGCTTTGGTGGCATCCAGTGACTGGTGAATGATTTCGTGGCACGCTTCGCCGAGGACATCGGGCGTCAGCGATGAGTTCATCGCCGCCAGTACCCGTTCGACGAGCTGCAGCACGGTGACTTGGGTTTCGTTCGACAGATTGAACGCTTCCCCCGCCAGCTCTGGCTTCGCGGCCAGCTGTTCTGCGAGCATCATGTAGGCCGCAGCTCCGTCCTCGACATAGAAGTAGTCGCGGATGAACGACCCGTCAGAGCGGATCACGGGACGCTGCCCGCGAATGACCGACCGGATGGTCCCGGGGATAATCCGGTTCCAGTTCAGGTCTCCGCCGCCATAGAAGTTTCCGCAGCGAGTGACGATGACCGGTGACTTGTATGTTGTCGCGTAGGTCTGGCAGATCAGGTCGCTGCACGACTTGCTGACATCGTAGGGATGTCGTCCCTCGAGTGGTGTCTTTTCGGTGTAGGGCAGAACTGGTGAATCGCCGTATGCCTTGTCCGACGAAGCGGCAATGATCTGCTTGACCTTCGGGCTGCGGCGACAGGCTTCGAGGAGCTTCCACGTCCCGCCGATGTTGGCTTCAAAGGTCGAAATCGGATTGCGATTCGCAATCCCGACGATGGTCTGTGCGGCCAGATGCATCACCGTTTCGATCTCGTATTCGCCGAGCGTCCGCTCCAGGCAATCGAGATCGCACAGATCGCCGCGCACGACGGTGACCTTGTCGATCAGCCCGCTCTGGTTGATCTCGGATTGCGGGACCCAGTCGCGAACGAGGCACACGACATCGGCCCCTGCGGCAACCAGTCGCCGCACCAGCCAGCTGCCCACGAGGCCCGTTGCTCCCGTGACGAAGACCCGGCGATCACGCCAGAAGGCGTAGTTGATTGTGCCATCCATGACCACTTCCCCCACTAAGCCGCTTTGGGCCGGACCTGCAGCCGTGGAACAACGGCTTCCTGACCCCAGGTTCGCCATGGCGCTTCGCCTGACTGCCACAGATTTTCCAGATAGTTCTTGTCTCGCAGCGTATCCATGCACTGCCAGAACCCACCGTGCTGGAAGGCGGCCAGCTGGCCATCGGCGGCCACTTTCTCCAGGGCCTTGGCCTCCAGACTGTCGGCGTCGCCAGAGAGGTAATCGAAGATCCCCGGCTCGAAGACCAGAAATCCGCCGTTGATCCAACCTTCGCCCGCGACGGGTTTCTCGGTGAAGTTCTCGACCATGCCATTATTGATGATCAGTCCACCAAAGCGGGCCGGAGGACGAACGGCGGTAACGGTCGCGATTTTTCCGTGTGATTTGTGAAAGGCCAGCAGCTCGCCGATGTCGACATCGCTGACGCCATCGCCGTAAGTCACCATAAACGTGCCACGATCAAGGAAGTGCTTCATCCGCAGCAGACGACCACCGGTGTTGGTCATCGCTCCAGTTTCGATGAAGCTGGCTTTCCAGTCTTCGGTCTCGTGCTGTTCGCGATGAATGACATTGCGGGCAAAGTCGATCGTCAAATTGCCGTTGAGGTTGTAACGATCGAGGAAATAGCTCTTGATAAAGTCGCCCATGTAGCCCAGAGCGACATAGAACTCATCACAGTTGTGATGAGAGAAATGCTTCATGATGTGCCAGAGAATGGGTTTGCCACCAATCTCGACCATCGGCTTGGGACGGGCGACAGTCTCCTCCTGGAGACGGGTGCCCAGTCCTCCTGCGAGCAAGACCACACGCATGCTGCCCTCCATGGCAAACTCGAATCCTTGTTGTCCGACAACGTTGGGGAATCTACCCGAAGGCGTTTTTTTAACGCAAGTGTAAATTTGACATGGCTTTTGACATGACGCAGCTGGTCCTGGCATCCGACCGAGGAAGCACCGATCAGAACCAAGTCTGCTGCGTGGTCATTCAGGACTTTCGCGTCTAAACTCTCGAGCGTTACCAGCGTTCGAACTGACTTCTCTCCCTGGACGGTCTGCCATGTTTGTACTCGATCTTCTCTCTCGTTGGTCCCATGTCGGGGCGGCTATCGTGCTGATGGGCGGGGCGATCTTTACCCGGTTTGTCCTCATGCCCGCCGCTGCGGAGTTGCCCGAGGACCAGCATCTGGCACTCAAAGAGCGGCTGCGAGTGCGGTGGAGCAAGATCGTTGCGGGCGGAATTCTGCTTCTGTTGCTCAGCGGCTTTTACAACTTTGTGAAGGGGATGCCCGAACACAAAGGCCAGCCTCTCTATCACGCGCTGGTCGGAACCAAGATGCTGCTGGCGTTTGGCGCATTCTTCCTGGCATCGGTCATGTCGGGACGTTCAGCCAAGTTTGCTCCGATGCGGGCCCAGGCGGGTAAGTGGCTGGGGATTCTGATCCTGATTCTCGTCGTGATTACCGGAATCGGTGGTTATTTGAAGGTCGGTGTCCCGGCCAAGCCCCCAGCTGCCACCGTCTCGAACTGATTGACTGTTTCCCCGGATTGAGCCTCTGATGCAGCCTTTCAAGACGACCCGTAAGGTCACTTTCTCCGATACTGACATGGCCGGAATCGTCCACTTCTCCAATTACTATCGTTGGATGGAGGAGGCGGAACACGAGTTTTTTCGTTCACTTGGTTTGCGAATCATGGAGCGGCAAGCCGATGGCAGCTACTGGGGCTGGCCTCGCGTGTCGTCATCGTGCAATTATCAGGTCCCCGCCCGCTACGAGGACGTGATCGAAGCCCGCGTGGCGATTGAACGGGTGGGGTTTAAGTCACTGTCGCTGTTGGTGGAGTTCTGGAATGGCGACACTCGGATTGCTCATGGGCGGATGAAGACCGCCTGCTGCATCTGCCGCATCGACGAGAAGCTGGAATCGATCGAGATCCCCGCGAACTATCGCCAGCGTTTTGAGGAAGCAATGCAGGCCGACCCGCCAAGTCAACCCGAGGCGTGAGCGAGGGCGGTCAAACGAGGCGTTGACTTTCTTTCGATTCAAGTGAATTGAAGGCCAATGTCTGCCTGCTCCGTTCGGGACAGACAGGAATGGTCTGTTCTGCTGGGCACTGGGGCAATGTCTTCTCGGCCCCGGTTGCTATTTCGCCTCCCCAGAATTGCATTTGGTTCCGCTGCCGCAGCACGGGCACACTCCCACGGCGATCAGCACCCACCCGACCATCAGCAGTAGCCCGCCAATCGGCGTGATCGCTCCCAGCTTCGTAATCCCCGTCAGCACCAGCACATACAAACTGCCCGAAAAGAGCAGGGTGCCCAAGAGCAGGCAAACCCCGGCCGCCCGCAGTGCCCGCCCTGGTTTTCTCGCGATCAGCAGGCCCAGTAACACCAGCCCGAGCCCCTGGCTCATCTGATAATCGGCCGCGGTTTTGAAGTCTCCGACGTACTTGGTCACCGCGGGGACTGTTTGCCCGGCGACTTCCTTGGTCATGCCTGCGTATTTGCCAGCGATTGCCTTCTCCAGACCGTGGGCAGCCCAGGCTCCCATTCCGATCGCGATACAGACGAACATCGCGCCGATCGTGGACCAGCTGTTGGTGGAAGACGTCGTTGTGTCTGACATGTGATTTCCCCGGAAGCCCATCGAACTGCCATCGCGTTTGTGCCTGACATGAATGACTGTCTGACTCTAGGTGGCGGTCCTCGTATGTGATAGGCGAGACAGGTCAAAAAGGTCTATCCGAATCGTGAAGTGAATGATTACTTTCCCGCCTTCGACCGGGCCGTTGTGCCCATCGCACGACAGCGATCAGCTCCCGTTCTACAATGCGTTCTTGCTTTTTCCTTTCCTCGGAACACTTCCATGACCGCGATTTCCACCGACTCCCCGTTCGTACTTTTGCACCGTGATGATGATGTCGTCGTGGCGCGTCGGGCGGCACCACAGGGAACCGTCTGGAACGGGCCAAATGGGCTGAAGGTGACCTGTAAAGAACGCATCGACCTCGGTCATAAGCTGGCGATTCGTGCGGTGGCTTCGGGCGGCCCCGTCCGCAAGTACGGCCAGCTGATCGGGTACGCCACCCGCGACATCGCTCCCGGCGACTGGGTGCATCAGCACAATCTCGGGCTGGGAGTTCTCTCCCACGATTACGACTACTGTACCGACATTCCGCCCGCTCCGGTGGCCGCCGTGAAGCGGACGTTCGAGGGCTATCGCCGGGCCGATGGACGCGTGGGAACACGTAACTACATCGCCATCGTCAGCACGGTGAACTGCTCAGCTGCCTCGTCGAAGTTTATCTCCCAGAAGTTCGATGAGGCGATCCTCGAACAGTTCCCGAACGTGGATGGGGTCATCCCCCTGATTCACAAGGGCGGCTGTGCGATGGAGTATGGGGGGCCCGACCACCGTCAGCTGGCTCGGACGCTGGCTGGCTTTGCCCGCCATCCGAACATTGCGGGATATCTGATCGTGGGGCTGGGATGTGAGACCTCGCAGGCCTCATTCCTGACTGGGGAGTACGACCTGGTGCAACTCGGTAACCTTGGCTCGCCCGGAAAAAGTGCTCCCGCACCGATCACGATGAATATCCAGGACGAAGGCGGCGTCGCGAAGACGGTGGCCCGCGGCGTGTCGATCCTCAAGGAGATGCTCCCCGAGGTCAACAAGCTCAAGCGTGAGACCATCTCCGCTGGTGAACTGATGCTGGGACTCAACTGCGGCGGCAGCGACGGCAACAGTGGCATCACCGCGAACCCCGCTCTCGGTTACGCGAGTGACCTCCTCGTCGCACAAGGCGGCACAGCTGTGTTGGCCGAGACACCGGAAATTTACGGAGCCGAGCAGGTGCTGATCCGCCGGGCGATCAATCGCGGAGTGGCCGACAAGCTGGTCGAGCGCATCCGCTGGTGGGAAGACTACGCGGCAAAGTTCAATGCCAGTATCGACAATAACCCGTCGGTCGGTAACAAGAAGGGTGGCCTGACGACGATTTACGAAAAGTCGCTGGGAGCTGTGGCCAAGGGGGGCTCGACCGCATTGCGTGGGGTCTACGAATACTCAGAGCAGGTCAAGGAAAAAGGTCTGGTCGTCATGGACACCCCCGGCTACGACCCCGCATCGGTCACCGGCATTGTCGCAGGTGGCTGTCAGGTCGTCGTCTTCACGACCGGTCGCGGCAGCGTCCTTGGCTGCAAACCGTCTCCGACGATCAAGGTCTCGACCAACACTCCGCTGTTCGAGCGGATGCGAGACGACATGGACCTCGACGCCGGCCCGATCCTCAACGGGAAGAGCATCGAAGAGGTCGGCACCGAGATCTTCGAAGAAGTTCTCGCCGTCGCCAGCGGCAAGCAGACCAAGAGCGAAGCCCAGGGCATCGGCGACGAAGAGTTCTGCCCCTGGACCGCGGGCCCGGTGTTTTAGAAAGCAGCTGCCTCCAAGAGCCGGAAGCATCAACGCCTGAAGTCTGCGTGTGAGTCTTGCGCACTTCTACGCCATGATTCCCTTCACCAGTTCGCCGTACACATCGGTCAGGCGGTAATCTCGCCCCTGGCTGCGGAAGGTCAGGCGGGTGTGGTCGAAGCCGAGCAGGTGCAGCAGAGTGGCGTGCAGGTCATGGACTGAGACCCCGTCGGTGGCGACATTAAAACCGAACTCGTCGGTGGTGCCATGCGTGTGGCCAGCCTTGATGCCTCCACCGGCCAGCCACAGGCTGAAGCTGCGGTTGTGGTGGTCACGGCCGTCGTTACCGCCTTGAACCATGGGGGTCCGACCGAATTCGCCACCCCAGATCACGATCGTGTCGTTGAGCAGTCCGCGCTCCTTGAGTTCCATCACCAGCGTCGCACTCGCCTGATCGGTGTCGAGGGCGTTCTTCTTCACCCCCGCAGTCAGGCCGCCATGCTGGTCCCATGCTTCATGGAATAGCTGGACGAAACGCACGCCCCGCTCCAGCAATCGCCGGGAGAGCAGACAGTTCCTGGCAAAACTGGCTTCTTTCGGATCTTTGATCCCGTACCGGGCGAGGGTCTCCGGGGTTTCCGAACTGAGGTCCATCAACTCGGGTGCACTGGTCTGCAGCCGGTAGGCCATTTCGTAGCTCTGGATGCGGGCGGCGATGTCAGGATCGACCACGTTCTGGAGTGCCATCTCATTCAGGCGATTGAGCGAATCGAGCGAACTCCGCTGGGTCTCTGCATCGATACCGCCGGGGTTGTTCAAGTACAGCACCGGCTCACCCGCACTGCGGAACGGCACCCCGCCGTACATCGTGGGCAGGAACCCACTCCCGTAGTTACTGGCCCCGGCACTGGTTCCCTTGGCACTGGTCAGTACGACAAACCCAGGCAGGTCAGCCGACTCACTTCCCAGTCCATAGAGTGACCATGACCCGAAGCTGGGACGCCCGAACTGCTGGGTCCCGGTATTCATCATGATCTGGCCGGGAGCGTGGTTCACCGCTTCGGTATGCATCGTCCGGATCAGGCAGAGATCGTCCGCGATCTTGGCGGTGTGCGGCAGAACTTCGCTGAGCTCCATGCCGCATTGGCCATGCTTGGCGAACTTGAACTTCGGTCCGAGCAGAGCGGAATTTGGGTTAATGAACGCCGCGCGGTATCCCTTGAGGAGTTCTGCCGGGGGCAGCTGTCCATCCCGTTTGGCCAGCTCTGGTTTGTAGTCGAACAGTTCCAGATGGCTGGGGGCACCGGCCTGAAAGATATAGATGACGCGTTTGGCCTTGGCCGGGAAATGCGGCTGACGGGGGGCCAACGGATTCATACTCTCAGCGGCCATCGCCCGCGACAGGTCGTTCGTCAGGAGCGACCCGGCAGCGATCGCACCCAATCCGACACCACAGTCACGGAGGAACCAGCGTCGTGACACAGCTTGAGCGTGGGCGGCCTGGAGTTGTTGCAGGTTCATGGGAAAGCTCCGACAAGAGCGTGGTAAGGGGCGGGAGAGTCGTCGGTCGCACTGCCAGGAGTGGCGTCAGTTCTTCGTGATCGTCTCGTCGAGGTTCA
>QWOR01000314.1 GCA_003669575.1 Planctomycetota bacterium
CAATGGAAGAGTTGATCTGGGGAGAGGACTCCCTGCTCCAGACCGGCGATGGCTGTGACGATTTTGAAGATCGATCCGGGCGGGACGCTGGCTTGCGTGACGCGGGAGATGAAGGGATGGCGAGTGTCCTTCGTCCAGCGGTTCCACTGATCTTTCGTCGGATGCTGGCGGGCCGTCAGGTCGAAACGTGGGCTGCTGGCGGCGACCAGGGTCTCGCCGCTGCGAAGGTCGAGGACGACGACTGATCCGGCACTGGGAATCACCAGATCGGGAGACCCGTCCAGAGTGGCCTCGGAACTGTCTTCGAGCGGATTGCCTTCGAGCGCTTCGTCGAGCAGTCGCTCCGCAGTACGCTGCAGCATTGAATCGAGGGAGAGCGTGACATCGGCACCGTTGCGGGGAGGTCGGACGACCGACTGTTCGATGATCTCACCCGCGTGATCGCGGACAACTCGACGGAGTCCGCGAACGCCGCGCAGCTGACTGTCATAGGCCCGTTCGATGCCACTCTCTCCATGGCGGTCACCGGCTTCCAGAGCGAGAGGATCGCCGCCCGGGAATCGCTCCTTGCGCCGGGTAATCTCAGCAGCTTCCACTGGCGATCGCAGGCCAATCACATGAGGGGCCAGATCACCGAGCGGATAGACGCGTTCGCTGGAGGAACGAATCTCGACTCCCGGAAAGCGGGACGGAAGCGCTTCGATGGTCGCAATCTGGTCGAGTGCAACATCAATCAGGACTGCGTGCGTTTCCAGTTCTTCCCGCAGGACGATCGGACGCGACGAAGAGCGGTCAGGGGCAGTGGAAAGTTCCTTCCAGAGTCGGGTCAGCAGTGGATCATCAGAGCGGTCAGTTGCCAATGTGGTCGCCCTGGCCAGGCGGCGGGCATTGACCGATTGCGACATCGCCTCGACTTTTCGCTGGATCGATTGGCGTTTGAGAGCCAGTTGATCGAGCGAGTGGTGGGTCACCTGGGCCAGAGACTGCCAGAGGGCGTCGCGCTCTTCCAGGATGAGGGATTGTGCCGCGGCGATCTTAGCGGCGTCTTTCCGCTCACTGCGAGTGAGACGGTCGCGGGCCCGAGCCTTCAGCCAGTCTGCGTTTACGGGTTCTTCGAGCCAGCGATAGTGGACGTGAATCGAGTATCGGGGTTGATCGAAGGCGAGTACCTGGCCATCGCTCGACAGGATGCGCCCATCGGTGGCGGGAATCGATTCAAAGGTCTCGGTCGTTTTGGTCCAGGCGGCCAGGAACCGATCCGGGATCAGGATCTGCAGCCAGACCAGTCGCAGAGCGATCAATAGAATCGGGGTGGCGAACGCCGCGTAGACTATCCACAGCCGCGCCCGCGGTGCGGCGTCGATCGACCACCCGGGGTCGGGTGTCGGTTCTTTCCAGGACTGGAACAGGCTGTTGCGCATGGGTGGGTTCGACACGAGTCGCCGCAGAACGGATCCGCGGAGCTGTGTTACTCACCTCCAAAGGTCGTCGTGAAGGTTTCGGCACCGTCGACCGAGACTTCCTGTTTGGAGGGGAAGATGCGAATCGTCTGGGCCGGGAGTTTACTGAAGGGTTCGCCGGGTCGGCGCTGGACGTTCAGGGTGGCCTTGTCCTGCCCCTTGCCCTTCAGCGTAAACATCTCCTGAGCCTGCTCGTACTCGAGAGAGTAGGCCCGCGCATAGAAGTTGCGGCCTTCCATTTCGGCGTTGCCTTGTGCGAACAGCGATGCTTTCGGTGTCTTGCCTGCTCCCTCTTCGCTCTTCAGCACAACCGTCATCTGATCACTGCCCACCCAGACTGCGTTGGAGGCATTCTCCCCATCCCCGGAGAGGTCGTTGTGCTTGAAACCCAGGTAGGCATTCTTGACCGGAGCGTAAAGCAGCTGGGCTTCGTCTTTGACTGTGGCCCAGTGTTCCTGCATGTGGCCTTCGAGAGGGCCTTTGAAGTCGATGACGACATATTCCCAAGGGTACTCGCGATTCGAATCAGCGGGCCGGTTTGATTTCGCACTGCCGTGGGACTGAACCAGCATGCGCCGGGTGCCGGTACGTCTCCAGTCCTCAATCTTACCGGGCCCCTTGCCGCGAATCTGGCCGGTCGATGTGTTGCCGCTGAACTCATGCAGCCCGGCCTTCAGGATCTCGACCAGTTCGCCCTTAGGGTCGTACTGATACATCTCGACCGAGACTCTGTCCTTACATTCAAGGGTCTCGATCGCGATACCAGCTGTGTCGGGACGGTCGGCACTGAAGTCGACACGCTTGTTGAGGATCGCCGTCATCTGTTCGGCTTTGACCAGATTGTCGAGCAGTGAGGCTTTCACGCTTTCCAGGAATGTGGCCCGCTGGCCATCGAATGTGATTTTCTCCATGCAGGCCACGGTCGCAATCACCGGACTGCTGAGGCGGTTGCCGGAGAAGTCGCGGTCGACGGGGAATCGCAGCACGCCCTGGCCCGGGATCGTGATCAGGTTCTTCTCGCGGTCGATGATGACCCGCGGACCTTCGATGGCAAAGTCGCCGAATTTGCAGACAACCGGTTCGCGGATCTTGCCTTGGTCGTTGATGACTCCCCGGAGTGTCAGGGTCTGCCGCGTGCCCCCTTCGTTGATCGCTGTGAACTCTCGAGCGGTAACGCGGATCGCCTGCTGATCGTAGGGGATCTCCTCGCCTGCGTTGTTCGGGGCCGAGCGGAACAGCTGGACTCCCTCAAAGCCGCGCAGCTCGCGGATGTCAGCTTGTCTGGTCGAGGTGTCGAACGTCGCCTTGCCGGTCAGGCGGGCACATTCAAAGACTATGGGCTCCCCTTCCAGCAGCGACGGTGAGGAACTCCCTTCGCCGGCACCCGCTTCGGACTCTCCCTGAAGGATCGGGATGACCTGCCCGGGATCGACAGTGATGTCGACCTGATCGATGCGTCGACCGATGACCCCGTTCGCGAAGAATGCGACATTGCCAATCGCCTGGATACGGCGGACTGGGACCTGGTCGGGGTCGAAGCCCTTCTTCGGGGGCTGCTTCCCGGTGTTCGAGGCGATCTTGCTGGTGTCGATATTATCCAGCAAAGGCATTAAGGCCTTGAGGATTTGAGCCGAGAAGGCCATCTCATCGAGATGCCGTACGGAAGCATCCCCGCGAATGGTCAGTTCCGTCCATTGTGCCTGGGGATTGGGCACGAGATCGATTCGATCTTTCCAGTGAGAGGTGATATCGGGGGGACCTTCGCTTTGCCCATCGATCCGATGAATGAATTGCCCGGGGCCGATCCCCGAGAGCTGCTCCAGCTTTTGATCGAACGTGTGGCGAATCTCGATCATAGGAGCTTCAAACTTCTGCATCTGACCCCGGACCTCGCGCCAGACATTGACTCGTTCGGGGTCGGTCAGCGTGAGTAGCCGTCTTTGGGCGTCGTACTGCATGTCATTGAATTCGCATTCGACACCCTGAGTGGGGGAACGGAGGATGCCTCGTTCATTTGTGACACGATTGGATGAGGCCCGGATACTCTTTAATTCGAGCTGAGAAAGCATGGAGGCGGAAGAATCCTCAGCGGTTGAGGCAGCCACGGTCACAGGCTGGTCGGGCTCATCCGATTTGACCAGCTGAATCGGGGGTATTTGTGTTTCGGACTCGGGGGCCTTGTTTCCGAAAATCAGAGCGAGCAGATAACACTCAATTTCGTCCCGGCCCTGATTACCCTGCGGTCGGCTGACGAGAACATTCTCTCGGAAGCTGAGGATCTTTTCGGCGATGTCGAACTGGCAGGGGCCTTCGCTGGTGACTCTCGTTTTGGAGGGGGATCGCTGCGAGTCGGAGACCAGATCGATGACGACACGCCCCGAGAGCCGGACAAACTTCGGCATCTGAGTGACGCTGGGCATGTCATTGCCCAGCGACCGACCAGGGTCAGGGGACAGGGCGACCATAAACCCGGATGCGGAGGTCCCTCGCACTTCCACCTGCTGGCCATCTTTGGGCGGGCCATAACGGAAATGGATCGGCAGGTCACTGTAGATCTCGGCGTTGTCCTCGTTGAACGTGAACGTGTGGCCCTCAACCACCAGTCCATTGGGGCCGGTTACTCGCACTTGCCCTTCTAGAGCTGCTGAGACGATCCGTCCAACATCTCCTCCGGTCAGACTGATGGAGCTCTCGTCCTTGGAGTTCTCACCCAGGAAGTGATTCTCGAAGCGGATTCGAGCTGACTCCGCCACGACAGTCAGTGGGGGTTGATCGGGGTTCTTGGGATCCTTCCAGATCATCGCGAACGGCTTCATGCGAATCGCGTCGCCTTGAGTGGAGTCGTTCGATTCGCCGCTCGGTTGGCTCAGGAACTCCATCGTCTGCGAGTACATGAAGGAGTTTTCCGAACGCTGCCAGCACTTCGCAGCTGTCTTGATCCACTCTTCGTCAGGCAGCCAGCTTTCGGCGGCCTTGGTCGACACACTGGAAGCAGGGGGGGCTGTTGAGGCGACCGGTCGTGGGCGTTTTGGAAGTTCGACAGCACGTGTCAACGGGCTCGTCACCAGCGCGTAGATTTGCAGGACCGCGAACAGGCCCAGGCAGATCGCACAGGAGAAGAGGAGGCGTCGCATAAAGTCGAGGTCACCGAAGTGGCTGTCACGAGACAGAGGGGGTTGGAATTGGAAGGAGGGGCCACGCGATACGAGCCTGGCTGAGCTACTGAGTCGGCAACCAGCCGATGACATCCGTGATGTCGATCATGCCCACGGGGGCGCCCCGCTCGTTGACGACCGGGATCTCACTGATCTTTCGCTCGGACAGGATGGCCACGACATCGGAGAACATGGCTGTGGTCGGCAGTGTGACTGGACTGGTTGTCATCACATCGCGGATTGGGTGATCGAGTGACTCGTCCCGGCGCTGTTCCATCAGTCGCGCCAAGTCGCTGTCGGTGAAGAGTCCGGCCAGTGTGCCGTCTTCGTCCAGTAGCAGGACGGCACCCGATCGACGCCCCGGAACGGGACTAGAGACAAAGACCTCGCGTACGGATTGGCTGGCTTGAGCCTGTCGCAGGGCCGAGAGGGGGCGCATGATTTCGGTGACCGATTTGAGACGGCGTCCGAGGCTGCCTGCAGGATGAAATACGGCGAACTGTTGAGGTGAGAAGCCACGCTGGCGCGCGACAACAAGAGCCAATGCATCTCCCACCGCCAGCATTGCTGTGGTGCTGGTCGTCGGTGCCAGACCCCACGGGCAGGCTTCCTGCAGGCGACCCAGCAGGATGCGGATATCGGCATGATGTCCGAGAGTGCTGCGTTCCGAGCCCGTGATGGCGATGATCGGGACACCCATCCGCTTCACGGTGGGCAGCAGGGCAGAGATTTCCTCTGTTTCACCACTGTTCGACAGGGCGAGCAGGATGTCCTGCGGATGAATACAACCGAGGTCTCCGTGGACAGCTTCGGCCGGGTGCAGAAAATGGGCACGCGTCCCCGTTGAGGAGAGAGTCGCTGTCAGCTTCTGGCCAATCAGGCCAGCTTTGCCCATACCACAGACGATCACGCTCCCGGAACACGTCAGAAGCGAATCGACCGCCTCGCAAAAACCGGAATCGAGTCGGCGAGCGACCTCGCTCAGTGCATTCGACTCCAGCTTCAAGATCTCCCGGGCTTCCCGGAGTTGATCGAACTGGGCATGCGGGATGAGTTGCTCGACCGATGACATGACCGCTCATCCTTGAGACGGATGGGGTTCGGTGAATCCCCCATCAAAGGCTTCCATCCAGCGCTCGTACGGAGCGTGTGGTCCTGACTCGACAATGATCCATCATTGCCGAGAACCGGGCGGGGAGTTTACCCCGGATTGTCGAAGAGGGTCAACGTGCGAATCGCCGAACGGATTGGTGCTTATGACCGATCATCGACTCGCATCCAAAGGCGATAACGCCAGTGTGACAAGCAGTTTGAGCCTGCACGAAATACCAGCGGGGTTGCCGTGGTGCGATCTCTCGCAAACGGCATCCCCGTAATCGCCAGAATGACGTAAACGTATTCCTGGAAAAGATTTGGGTCGTGAGGTGGTTCGTGTTTGTGATCGCTTGACCAGAACCGGTGGCAACAACGCTCCCGGTATTAAGATGCCTTATCCGGGGCGGCGTCACTGGGTTGGCTGGCAGCGGCTCGGGACGCCTCAATCTAAGCCGCTGCCTGTTCCACTTCCGAACCGGGCGGCGGGTAGCCGTATCGATCGAAAGCGAACTTCAGGCGTTCATAGATTTGACGCATCCTCTCAGGATCGTCGTTGAATTTGTTCTTCTTGTACTCACGCAGGGAAGCCAGCTGGGGCACCAGGGCCTCCCGCAGATTGTTGTATCCGGAGATGTTCAGATTCTGATAGAGCTTCTGCATCTCGCCGAGCGGGTCAGCCTCCAGCTGTTCGTAGCAGATCTCGTGCAGGTTGCCCTTGGGGATCAGGACCTTGTCGCGTTCGTAGAGCCGAAAACAATCTTCGTAGCTCTTGAGCACTTCTTCCGACATATCCTCCTGCTGAGCGAGACCGAGGGCGTTTTCCTCGAAAATCGTCTTCCGGAAGTGAACACTCGATTTAAAGCACACATACGGATTGCGGTAGATGTAGACGAACTTGGCGTTCGGGAACATCTCCAGCAACAGCTTCGTACGGAATGTGTGCGAAGGGGACTTCAGCACGACAGGCTTGCCGGTCTTGAGCGTGACCTTCTTCATGAGGAGGGTCAGCGCATCCTTCCACTCCTGCAACTCTTCGGGGTTCAGGCCACTCTGCACATCGAAAAAGCGGTCGATCTTGCGTGGCTGGTGCTGGAACAGGGGCAGGAGATAGGGCGAGTAACCCGTCATGACACAGAGTGCGAACTCATCTTCCTGAGGGAAGGTGAAGTCGATGCTCACATTGTCCATCGGGCGTGTTTTGGGCAGGAATGGTGCGGCGATCTTCTTCCCAAACCATTCCGTCGTCAGACAGTGCCAGGGAAACATCGTCTGGTAGAGCGTGACGAAACTGAACTGTGGATCCGAAGTGATCAGATTGTGCAGCAGCGTTGATCCGCTGCGCCAGTGTCCCAGCACGAAGACGGGCGGCTGATCGATCTTCGTTTCTCGCAGTTTCTTCGCGTAGCGAATGTCTTCAATCAATGACATGACCGAGTTGTAAACGGCCATTCCTGGGAGCAGGGCCAGCCGCGACCAGCGAGAGGGGTGGATCTCAGCCCCCTGGCCAGCAATCTTGAACATGGTCGACATCTTCAGGCCGAGCCAGAGAGTAAACGGACCTTGACTTGATTTTTTAGGAGCGGATTCGCCCTTTGGTGTTTCAGTATTTGCAGGCATAGATTGACACGCCGGATTGGAGGAAATGCTGACACCTTCCTCGGTCAGCATCGACCTCTGAACAGTTCCACTGAATGAATCAACGTGATTCCACCCCTCTTGAATTGAAATGTCCCCTTCCGTCATTCGTTTGTACCAAATGATCTCAACAACTTAGGGTCCCGAAGTTTGTCGATTTCGTCAAGTCTGCGGTCCAAACTCCATCTCTTGCTCGCAATCAGACAAATGACCCTAAACCTTGTGATTCCAAAGACATTTCGCCGGACCGATCTTGTTCAACGCGGGCTTCGGGCAATGTTCCCCTGACCCCCAACTCTGGCTATACTAGCAGTAAGTTATTGACATGAAACCACAAAATCCATGAGCAGCAAAGACTCCAAATCGAAGGGTGACCCCGACCGGATCGTCTGCCGGAATCGGAAGGCACTGCACGAGTACGAGATCCTGGATTCGCTCGATTGCGGCATCATGCTGGCGGGGAGCGAAGTCAAAAGCGTACGTAACAACAAAATCACCATCGAGGAGGGGTTTGCTCGGGTCGAACGTGGTGAGGTATGGCTGTACAACGTCGATATCTCAGAATATTCCCAGGCCAATGTCATGAACCACCCGCTGCGACGGCCTCGCAAGCTGTTGATGCGGAAACGTGAGATTGAGAAGTTTGCCGCGCGGGCCGACGAATCCGGAATGAGCCTCATTCCGCTGGATGTCCATTTCTCAAGAGGCTTTGTGAAGGTCAAGCTCGGGGTGGGCAAAGGCCGAAAACTGCACGACAAGAGGCAGAAGCTCAAATCGGATGACGCGCGGCGTGAAATTCAGCAGGCCATGAAGCGACGATAAGTCATTTTTTATCAGAGGGTTACGGCCACAGGTGTTCAGCCTGGTAAAATAAAACGGAGAAATGTCTGTATCGTCGATCAGGTGTGTGTCTGCATCATTGAGCCGCTTGACATGACTGATCTCACGCCAGTACAAAGACTTTCGCTCCGCAGTTCACTCAGAGCGTCCATAATCAGCTTGCGTTGATGGCCGGGCACTGAGACGTAACTTGATGATAATAAACAAGTTTCGTTCAACTCGTGTGAACCGGAGAGAGGGCGTAAGTGAGGCTTGCCTCTTGGAACGTGGGAAGGAACCACTCTGTCCACTGAGGACTGTCTGATTTGATTGAGAGGAAGGGAGTCCCGAAACCGGTTTCGCTGGAAAGCTCCCATGGCCAAGAAGATCGTTAAACGGGTCCAGCCCACCAAACAGGCAGTGGGAAAGGTCAAAAAAGCTCCCCCGCAAAAGAAGCCGGTGAGCGTTCGAAAGCCCCTCCCGGAAAAGGCCGCTCCCAAGTCAGTCGTTCGTAAGAAAACAGCCGCCACGACTGAATCTCAGCTGCGATCAATCGATAAGGATCTGGTCAAGCTCCTGAACAAACGCATGGAGCTGACGATTGAGCAGCTGACCGAAATCAAGGATCGCCACGCCATCTGGTTTGATCCCAACGCGGATCAGGAATTGTGGGATCGTATAGAAGCCGAGAGCGGCGGGACGATTCCGAACCAGACCCTGCGTTCGATCTTCCGCGAAGTACTCAGCGCGTCGCGCAGCCGCGTCAAGGTCGTGCGGGCCGCCTACCTCGGGCCTCCGTTCAGCTTCTCGCACCTGGCAGCCATTGAACACTTCGGCAAGAGTGCGGACCTCGTCCCCGTGAACACGATTGCCTCGGTCTTCGAGGAAGTGAATCGTGGGCACGCTGACTACGGTGTCGTTCCCATCGAGAACAGCACTGATGGACGCATTGTCGACACGCTCGACATGTTTACGCGGCTTCCACTGCGTATCTGCGGTGAAGTCCAGCTGGCAGTCCACCACAACCTGCTGTCGCGATCCGCACGAAGTGAGATCACCGAGATCTACAGCAAGCCTCAGGCTCTCTCGCAGTGCCGCGACTGGCTCTCCCGGAATATGCCCCGCGCTCGCACGATCGAGGTGACCAGCACCTCGACTGCCGCCCAATTGGCCCGCGACAAACCCGGAGCCGCAGCGGTCGCCGGAAAACAGGCTGCGGTGCAGTATGATCTGCAGATTGTCGCCGAGTGCATCGAGGACAACCCACACAACGTCACCCGCTTCGCCATCATCGGCGATGAGGAAACGGTCCCGACGCGGAAGGATCGCACCGCAGTATTGCTGCAGATTCCGCATGCCCCGGGGGCTCTGAGCGACGCGTTGCAGTCCTTCAAGAACTTCAAGGTCAATCTGACCTGGATCGAGTCCTTCCCACTGCGTGGCCCCGAAACCGGTTACCTCTTCTTCCTCGATTTCGAGGGACACAAGAAGGACCCCACCATGGCCAAGGCGATTGCCGCCCTGGAAAAGAAAGCCGTTCGGCTCTCCGTCCTCGGTTCGTATCCCCGCAGCGCACCAATCGAGTGACACGCTGTCAGCTCGACGACTGGCTCTGAAAACGCCACGTCTCTCTGTGTGAGACGTGGCGTTTTGCGCTGAATTCGCGTCAAGCCTGCCCCATTCCACAACTCGCTCGCTTTGAACCTGGCAATGGCGAGTTGTGTCAGGCTGTTGGTCACTCGAGTTGGCGTTCGTGCCCACCCGTGACCTCCCGGATTGGTCTGCCATGCCACTCTTGTTAAACTCCAACGCAATCGCCTCCCCGGCGACCCGTGCCCGTAGCTCAGCTGGATAGAGCAACGGATTTCTAATCCGTCGGTCGGTGGTTCGAATCCACCCGGGCGCGCTTTCCTCAATGGCTCACAATCATCTTCATCTTTACTCAAGCCCTTACCAGAAATAATCTTGGGGCCTGGCTCTCTCGGTGTTCGACGCTCCGACGTTTCATCAACCTTCGTCAATGCGAACGGCTTTTTGTCACCCATTGGGCCCAATTTTGGGCCAGTGGAAGGGTCAGGGAAGCTGTCCGTTAACCGGTTGATTTCCGAGCTCCCTTGTGATGTCGCAGAGATCGTGACCGTCGATTTGGGGGCTAGTGAAGGCAGCGTTCCAACAGCGGTCGTCAGATCACGCAGCTTGCAGTGACTGTAGCGGTCCATGGTGAGCGTGATCGTCGAGTGACGCGCCAGTTGCTGGGCCAGCTTCGGATGAACTCCGGAGGATGCCAAGAGAGTGATGAACGAGTGCCGGAGAGCGTGGAAGTCCACGATTTCTTCTTCCGCCGCCGATTTGCAGCTGAGGAAATCGCTATTCATCCGGCGTGCATGCTCACCCGCATCACTCTCGACTTCCTTACCTGACTAGCCGCCGCCTCAAGAACGAAGCAGCCTCGAGAAGACAGTTCGGAACCGAACCACATGAGGCTGCTGTTCGCCTGCGGCCAGCTTCCTATAGCTACGCTAGGGGCATCACCTTATATGACGCATAAAGACCGTTGATTTAGATCATCGAAGATCCCGCAGTCGTGCCTCTCACTCGTTCCACCTACCCCGGCGGTTCCGAACACGACAGAACCTTCTTCAACGTCTGCCGGCCCAGCTGGTACTTCTCGCAGGCAGCTCTCTGGCTCAGCCCGTGTGCCAGCACCTGCTGGCGAATCTCTTTCTTATTCTCCATGTCACATTGCACTTTGGGGCAGCTCGGCTAAACCGGTGAAATGGGGCTGACGCCCCATCTTTCGACTTCATTGAACTGATCGCATGTGCACTGCTTTCTTCATCTAGATTTTACCCCGGAGTGCACTACCGTTTTCAACCGAGCTTAGCATCACCAGGCAAGATGGACGCTTGTGGTGAGGCATGACAAGACAATCTGACATGGGCCTCGGCTTCACACAGACCAAAATGCGGGTAATTGAAAGTGTCGCCGAACGAATACTTCGAACACTTGCGAGCTACCATGTTCATTTGGAAAGCGTCGTTCAACGACAGACTGAGCGAAAAAACAAACTTGCGTGGTAGCACACGCAGAACGCATGGAAACTCATGTAGATAATACATCGCTTATTTAATGTCATGTTCCCCTTTTTTTGTTTATTAAAATATTATAACATTTTGGTGGTGGGGTCAGAGCAATTCACTGTCGTCACTCATGTGTTTTTCGATGTCCCACATCTATCCCAAAGGTGATGAATGTGAGAATGAAATCTGACTCAGAAGCACACTGTGACATGACGGATCAGTCTATGTCAAATCCGACATGACTTGTAACATTCATCTCTTGAGGCCGAAGACTCCGACCATGGTTTGTCATGCGCTTGCAAAGTGGAGTGAAATGGTCAAACACATGGAAGTGAATTCAAATGTCGTCTCCTATCTACCCTGAACCCGCACAATCCGCCTCTCACGCGTCCACCAGATTTGCTGGGCAAGACACACAACGTCCACTGACGAGTGAGGTCACATTTTTCGATTGGCAAAAGGGCAAACCACGTCGCCGATATGGCTTCACGATTGTCGAATTGATCGTGGTCATGGTCGTGATTACGCTCCTCATCGCGCTGTTGCTCCCCGCGGTTCATCAGGCACGCCAGGCTGCACAGCGGATCCAATGCAAGAACAATCTCAAGCAGATCGGCCTGGCCTTGCATTGCTACGAGTCAAATCATCGCTGTCTCCCTCCAGCCCGGATGGGATCTCCCGAAGCGTTCTCCTCTCTGGCGATCCTTCTTCCATACTTGGACAATGCGAATCTTTACAACAACATTGATTTCAACAAAGCGCCAACGTTCCAGGAACCACCAGTCACTCCCCTCACTGGCAATACGATTGCTGCCATGACAAAAGTGAAGGCTTTTATTTGCCCGAGTGATCAAGGCTTCGTTGCCGGGAGTACTTACGCCGCGTCGAACTACGTTGCCTGTAACGGTAGCGGGGGTACTGCTGCTACTCGTTACGCGCGGTTAGGTGACGGCGTCATGATTGACGCAAAACTCAAAGGTCCCTCACGACTCCGCGACATCACCGATGGTCTTTCGTCCACGGTGGCGTACAGTGAGCAGATATTGGGGAGTGGCAATCCAATTTCGGACAATTCCACGGCATCGAATCCATACGGCAACACACTCATCGACCCACTGCGGCAGATGCTGGTACTACCGAGAGGCCAATACGACACCCTGATGGGGACAGATCCCAGCCCGACCAACTGCGTGACAAGCTCCTCAACACTCTCGACGGGCAACCGTGGTGCAAAGTGGATGGATGGAGACTTCGGCAACACGATTTACAACCACGGACACTGCCCCAATTCAACCAGACTCGACTGTACGAATACAAGCCGCAACGCAGGCTTGATTTCTGCCCGCAGCCGACACTTTGGCGGCGTCCATATCTTACTGTGTGATGGGTCGACGCGGTTTCTCAACAACATTGTTGACCCTGTCACATGGAGATCACTGGCGACGAAAGCAAATGGCGAATTACTGTCAGACTTTTAGAGTCAGCTTTGCCCTGTTGATAGACTCTGGGCGTGATTGGGCGATGCGCGTGCGAGCTTGTTGATTCAGGGACGCCAATGACCTTGACCCTACCCAATCCATCGGGGAAGTGAGAAACATGCGGCGAATTTGTTCAGTTCCCGGATCTCCTGTTGAGGCAATGTGTCCGCAATTCGCTCTTCGCTGAACAGTTCTTTCCCTCCAAGCCATCTGCCTTTCAAACATCCCGGATTCTGAAGACTCTCACATCCGTCATGGATCAGGAGATGGGATGAAGGCCCTGGCACTGTTACTCTGCCACTCTGTTCCATAATGGCGTGCAACTGCAATGAGCCGCACGGCACGTAATCGGGGTAGAATCTGGAAACCCACGCGATACATCGAACTCGATCTGAAGCACCGAGAATGATTCCTGATGACTTGCCCTCATGCCAAAGGCCGAAGGGAGGGCGGTTCAGGATAAGATTGATCTTAGTTTTCTGGCTGTGCGATGATTTCCGGACTCGTCCGACCGTGCGTCATGGCACGCCTTGTTCCCCCCAAAAATCGCCCGCCTGCAGCAGCCAGCGTTTTCGCAATTGCCTCAGAAGAGAAAATCAAGACGCTCGCATGTCTGTAAGAATTGATTTATACTTGCGTTTGCGGGCTCCTGTTAGTGACGATTCACATATCATCCCTGCAAGTATCCTATGCAAGTCAGCAATCGCCGAAAAAGCAATGGAGCGGTCAGTATCGGGGAGTGCTCTCTCGTGCATGCGTCGAAAGGAATCACCAAATGGGCCAGACAGGTGGTGTTGTTTTAGTGGTTGAGGATCACCCAGCTTTGCTTGCGGGGCTGAAAGACGGCCTTTCGGCCGATGGATTTGAGGTGTTAACAGCATCGACTGGATTGGATGGGCTCTTGCTCGCGAAGGATCGCTCTCCCGATGCGATCGTCCTCGACTTGCTTCTTCCGGATTTGGACGGGCTCGCTGCGCTTCAGGCGATGCGGCGAGATAAGATGACCACTCCAGTCATGATTCTCTCTGCCCGAGACTCCATTGCCGACCGCGTCAAAGGATTGAATCTTGGCGCCGACGACTATATGACGAAGCCCTTCAGTTTGGAGGAACTGACCGCAAGGCTCCGTTGCCTGATGCGTCGTGCAGTACCTGTCGCAAACGAAGATGCCGTTATTGAATCTCACGGAGTGAGTATCAATCGTTTCACGCGACAGGTCACCCGAGAGGGAGAGAAGCTTGAGCTTACTCCTCGGGACTATGATCTGCTCGAATACTTCGTTCGAAATGCAGGTAAAGTTCTCAGCCGGGAATCATTGGCGACAGACTTATGGAACAGCCCGTCTGCGAGCTGGACCAACGTCATTGAGGTCCAGGTCAGGTCGCTGAGAAACAAGTTGGAGCGGCGTACTTGGCCAACACTACTGCACACCATTCGTGGGCAGGGGTACTTCTTTGGCGGATTTCGGAAATGAAACTCCCGTTACGTATCCGACTACCCTTGTTTGTGTCGGTGATGTTGTCTTGCGCTCTCGCGATGACCGGCATCATCGACATCTGGTCGGACGAGCACCATCTCGTTTCAAAACTCGAATCTTCTATCCATGAGGATGTCCAGTGGGTTGAAGTGAAGCTTAAATCAACGCCGATCGATGAAGCCATCGCACTCATTGATTCTGTAGCGATGCCAACGAATCAAAGATACGCATTCATTTTGGCCAAATCTGACGGAACCGTGCTGACCGCAGGGACTGGATTGGCTCGC
>QWOR01000276.1 GCA_003669575.1 Planctomycetota bacterium
AGCCACCCGAAAGAGACATCATGAACCGTCCTCCGCGCCGGCCCGACGAACCCGTTCTAACGAGAGAGCGCGGCCTGTTGATACTGGCTCATGGTCTCCTCGTGGCGACAGCTGCCGGACTCGGTTTCTGGATCGTCTACCAGGGCGAACCCACTCATCTGGCCCGGGCTAGAACAGTCGCGTTCTCCATCATGGCCTTCTCCCAGCTGTTCTTCGCCATCGGCTGCCGCAGTCAGCGTTACACCATGCCCGAGTTGGGACTGTTCTCAAATCCATGGCTGCTGGGAGCGATCGTATTCTCGGGACTACTCCAATTGAGCGTCGTGACCTTGCCGTTCGCGCAACCCATCTTTGAAGTCGCGACGCATCTCTCCTGGGAATGGATACCGATGAGCGCCCTGTCCCTGGCCCCCGTCACAATCATCGAAGTCTGTAAACTGATCCGGGCCAGGCTATCCAGCTGAAATCCCATTCGCCGCCACCACGTACCGCCTCGCACGACACCTCGAAGAGGTCCAGCAATCCGTCGGTGAGAGGAGAAAAGCTGCTCCACCAGTGATACCCTCCAGGAGCACAACCAGCAGTGGGCTTCACCCAGTACAGACATTCCTGTCTATTCCGAGTGAAGTACGGGCGGGGCGAGACTTGAAACCGCTCTAAACAAAGAAATCATCCAGTAACTTCGCCCCCGGTGTCACCGAGTACAACTTGAGGTCGGTCACGCCCTCGGCCATTAAGACTTCCTCGTCGATGAAGAAATTCCCGGTGCAGCTGCGACTGTCGCGAGTCAGGACCGCGTACGCGGCATCGGCCATGATTTCAGGCTTCCGTGACTGAGCCACTGCTTGTTCACCACCCAATAGGTTCATCAACGCAGCTGTCGCAATCGTAGTCCGTGGCCAGAGCGCATTGACGGCAATGCCACTCTCCGCCAGCTCCGCCGCCATCCCCAGCACGCACATGCTCATGCCGTACTTGGCCATCGTGTAAGCGACGTGCCCCTTGAACCATTTCGGATCGAGATTCAGCGGTGGCGAGATATTCAGGATGTGCGGATTGGCGGCCCGCTGCAGATGCGGGATGCACAGCTTCGAACACAGAAACGTCCCCCGCATGTTGACGCCCTGCATCAGATCAAACCGCTTCATTTCGGTGTCGACAGTCCCGGTCAACTGAATCGCACTGGCATTGTTGACCAGCATGTCGATCCCTCCGAACGCTGCGACCGTCTGCTCGACTGCCGCCTGCACTTGCTCCTCAAACCGAATATCGGTGATACACGCCAACCCGCGTCCACCCGCCGCTTCAATCTCGGCGACAGCTGTATGCACCGTGCCCGGCAGCTTCGGATGCGGGACGTCGGTCTTGGCCACCACCGCCACATTGGCCCCCTCCCGAGCCGCCCGCAACGCGATCGCCTTCCCAATCCCCCGGCTGGCTCCGGTGATCAACAATGTCTTCCCACGTAAAGAGGCCATCAGTCATATCTCCCAGTTCCATCACAAGCCCAGCTATCGACCGCTATTCTGTGTTACCAGCTCGGCGAACACCAGACGGCTTCTCCCCGCACGGATGATTCGAGTGTTGGTCCGCGTTCATGTACGATAAATCCTCCCTGTCGCTGAGAAGCCCAGAGATTTTGAAAGGCCAGTACGACGACATGAACCACAAATATGACCGCCGGCAATTCCTGACATCCTCTGCCCAGACCTGTTCCGCGCTCCTCACCGGTACGCTATTACTCCAGTCTCCAGCGGCATCGTCCGCCATGCCCACGCAGTCCACTCCAGCCGAGGCGAATCCTTCCAGCATCGACAGTTTGAATTGTCTCCTGATCCTGGACCGAGAGTCCGTCGCAGCTGCGGAAAACGTCGAGTTTCATCTGAACCCCGCCCAAAAGCACGCGGAGAATCCGCTGCTGTCACCCGGCGCTGCTCATGAGTGGGACGGACTCCAGATCACCTGGCCGGGCACGGTGCTGTACGACCCGGACGACCAGATGTTCCGCTGCTGGTACAGTGGAATCGATGCCGTTCAGAAGAACCGCCCACCGTTGTGGGTCCCCGGTTACGCGGAAAGCCCTGATGGCATTCACTGGACCAAGCCCGTCCTGGGGCAGTACCGCCACAACGATCTCCCGACGAACCGGATTGTGGTCGATTTTTCGGACAAGGTGCTCAGCCTGGTCATGAAGAATCCCGACCAGAGCAATCCAGCGAGGAAGTTCCTCGCGCTGTGGCACAATGACCAGCAGGGATTTCGCAAGGTGCTCGCCTCCTCTCCTGACGGAAAGGTCTGGAAGAATGAGGGCTTTGCCTTCGTCCCCGTCGACGCCGACCGGGGAAGCTACTTCGATGTCTACCAGTTGCTTCATCAACCCGATGCTCCCGACGAAAATGACCGGTACATCGGCTATGCCCAGCTGTATCGCCCCTATCAGGGTCGCTCGATCCGCCAGATCGGCATGGTCCATGGTCCGCATCCGGGTGCGTTAACCCCCTACGGAACCACGGACGAGGAGTTCGTCTGCCTGCGACCTGGAGAGGGCATCGATGAAGAACACCACTTCGCGTCGGTCCTGAAAGTCGGCCAGCAGACGGTCATGCTGTTTGAAAGTGACAACTTTTCCAAAGACCCGCTGCATGGTGACCTGCGGCTGGCGGTGAGTCGTGATGGCCGCAAGTTCCGCCGCGTTCATCCGCAGACGCCGTTTGTCTCGACCGGGGCCAAAGGGATGTGGGATGAGAACCTGCTGGTGACCTCCAGTGCCTCGATGCAGCTGGTCGGCGATGAGATCCGGATCTATTACTTCGGCTGCCCGGGCGTCTATCGGTTCTGGCCCTACGGCCCGCTCGGCAAGTCGGAACTCCGGGCGTCGTTCTACTACCCCAGCTACATGGGAATGGCCACCCTGCCCCGTGACCGTTTCGCCTATGCCACCGGCCCCGGATCAATCACGACCGAGGAGCTGACAATCGGTTCCTCAGGAGTATGGCTCAATGCCGAGGGTTCCGACCTCCTGGTGTCATGCCTCGCCCCCGGAGGGAAAGTACTCGCCGAAGGTCATCTCCCCGCCAGCGATCCCCAGCAACTCTACCGCCAGGTCCAATGGACCACCCCTCCCCCCACAACGCCCTGCCAGCTCAAGGTCAGCCTGTCTAGAGACCAGCAGTTATACAGCGTGAGGTACTAAGCCCGACGACGCGCCCATCCCGCACGAGTACGTCGGGGTCAGCCTAACGACATTGAAGAGCGACTTGAGATTCTCCGAGTAAACATGACCTACTGCTGATCTTTTGTAGGCAGAAGTGCCTCAATGAGAACTCCGACTGGGCCAAGGCACCCGAGCAATGCACCTTCCTTAACACTTCTTCGCTTCTGTTGAGCGACGTATCCGCCAATTACGATCCAGACGCCGTATAACAGTAAGATCAGCACTGCCTCAAATGGGTTAATTCCAAACATTGTCGTTTTCCTGTTGCAGCTTCGACTTTCCAGTAGCCATTCAGCGAACTGACGCTATGAGTGTACCAAATCATCCCCTTCCAGAAAGATTCTCTTTTCCGGATTCGCTCAGGATTGCCATATTGAGGGTCATAGCCCTCTCAATGATTAAACAAAAACTCCCGACTACTGAAGACCGCCCAGAAGAGGTCTTCGACGGCTTCGCGGGCTTGGTCGGGCGGGGTGCTTTCGAGGAGTTTGGAGAGCTTGGTTCGCTCGTCGGCGGTCGGGTAGCGGGATAGCCCCGCGAGGTAGACTTCGTCGATCAGGGCCGAGTCGTCCATCCCCTGCTGACGGAGCGACAACAGCTGTTCCACGCGGCCATCCGGGGATTTCAGCTTGAGGTTCACCGTGTCGCCGTTGGACAGGTGCAGAGCCTGGACCATGCTTGGTTCGTCGGAGCGTTCGCAGTCGCAGGTGATCCGTCGCTGGTTGCGACCGAACTTCTGCAGGAACTGCGACTCCACCGCCGAGTCGTACAGCTGGATTGCCCGCGTCCCCTTGGGATAGAACTTGGTGTCCTGAAAATCGGCCCCGACAAATGCGATGCGGTTGAACTCACTCGGGACAGCTGCGACCTGCGAGATGCCGTCGAGCAGCACCTCAGCCATCAGGCGCCGCGGGTAGTAGTGGCTGTAGAACCGCAGCTCCTTTGCATTGCCGGGGAGCGTCTGACTCGAACGCTGATAAGTTTCTGAGGTCAGGATCGACCGCATCAGCGACTTGAGATCAAACTTCGCATCGACGAGTGACTTCGCCGCTGCGGAGAGCAGTTCCTCGTTACTCGCGGGGTTCGAGTCGCGCATATCATCCGCCGACTCGACCAGACCCACACCGAAGTACGCCTTCCATACGCGATTGGTGATCGAGCGGGCGAAGTACGGATTTGTGGGCGAGGTCATCCACTCGGCCAGCTTCACGCGGCGGTCGCCGGGGTCATCAATCGCCAGTGGAGTCCCGTCGAGCGGGGTCGGCGGCTGGGGCTTGCCGGTCCGGGGCTGGACGAGATCACCGGTGCTGGAGACATACAGTGTTCGCACGCCATCCCCGCTGCGCGGCTCACCGCCCCACCCCTTCGCCTTCACACGGGCGAACATATTGGCCATCGCGTAATACTGGTCGTTGGTCCATTTCTCCAACGGGTGGTTGTGGCACTTGGCACAGGCAATCGACAGCCCCAGGAACGCCTGGCAAGCGTTCTCGGTCATGTCCTCCGGTGACTGATTGATCGCGAAGAAGTTCGTCGCCCCGTTCTCGATGCTGCCACCCGTTGAGGTCAGGATTTCGCGCACCATCTGATCCCAAGGCGTATTCGCCGACACATGCCCGCGCAGCCAAGTGTAATACGACTTGACCGCATCGGGCCGCAGCAGGTTACCGTTGATCATCAGCACGTCCGACCAGCGATAGGTCCAGTAGTCGACGTACTCGGGGCGGGCCAGCAACTTGTCGACCAGTTTCACACGCTTCTCGGCGTCCTTGTCGACGAGGAAAGCCCGCACCTCATCAGGAGTGGGCAAGGTCCCGATCGTGTCGAACGAGGCCCGGCGGATGAACTCCGAATCACTGCAGACCGGTGAGGGCGGCAGGTTCAACGCCTGCAGCTGGCGGTTCACATGCTCGTCGATGTAGTTCCGCGGCTTGAGCTGGGCAAAGACCGCCGGGTCGACTTCGCTCGGATAAGGCGAGGTGATGCGAGTGATCGCGATCTTGCTGGAGTACCACGCGGTCACCGCTCCTTCGCCGGGGCCGACGACCGTCACAACACCATTGGCATCCACACGGCCGACCGCTTCATTCGAACTCGTCCACTTGACCCAGCGGGTCACATCTTCGCGATGCCCATCGGTGAAGTGCGCCGTCACCAGCAATTGGACCTTTTCATTCTGGGCCAGACGACTGCGCCCTGGCAGGACTTCAATGTGGTCGACACTGGCATCTGATTCCTGCGGCGGCGCTGCCCCCTGGGCAATCCACTCAGACAGGATCCGGTACTCGAGCGAATCGGTCTCGAACCGCAGCCCCCCTTTATGAGCGATCGCCCCCGAGGGCTTGGTGATGAACAGGCTACGACCAGGAGCCGCGAGCTCCACACGTCGCCCCCGATCCTGTTTCACAATATTGAAGTGGTCGCCATCGGGGTTGTACCCATTCAGCGAGAGCCGGAAGCCCCCCTTCCCGGCCAAGGCCCCATGGCAGGCCCCCGAGTTACACCCGGACTTGGAGAGTACCGGCAAAACATGATTGCGGAAGCTCCACGCCGCTGGCTGAGCGGTCCCGGCGACCGTGACCTTGGCTGAAACCGACTGCTCGCCGACCTTCGCAGTGATCATCGCAGTACCGTCAGCGACAGCTTCGACTTCCCCCGTGTCACTGACTTTGGCGATCTCGGGATGGTCGCTCGACCAGATGACACCAGTCGTGACCTGAGAGGACAGCACCTCGCCCACCGATCTTCGCACCACCACGCGCTGCCGACTTGCAGCACCACTGAGCGAAAACTCGGACGGCAACAGTCGCACTTCGTCCGCGACACCAACGCCCACGCCTCCCGCAAAGCTCAGCCCGCAGACAACGGCCAGACGCAGAAGCAAAAACAGACGGTGGCACATAACAGAACCTTCAGAAGCGCTTATCTTGGTGGGAATTCGTATTGAAGCTGCCCCGAGGTCTTCCGACTTCTCTTTTGGGAAATCAGAATACGTCAGCGCGTTCTCACACATCAGTCTCCACTTGTGCCTCTCAGCGTATCAAACGTGACCGTCGATGAGGAACGATCCCGCTTTATTTTCGTTGTGCTTCTCCCCCATGCCCGTATTGACAAACCAATACATGCATAATAGGCTCCTGTTTGTCGTGTTTCTATGAGACTCTCACTCCACACTGATTACGCACTGCGTTTCCTCATGTTTCTGGTCTCCCGACCAGAGCGGACCACAATTGCCGAGGTCGCGGGCTTCTTCGAAGTCTCGAAGGATCACCTTGCCAAGGTCACCCAGCGGCTCGTTCGACTGGGATATGTCCGCAGCATCCGGGGAATCAACGGCGGGATCGAACTGACCAAGTCACCCGACGAGATCACGATCGGGCAGGTGATCCGCGACTTCGAGGGGGCCATGCACTACCTCGAATGCGTGGGAGCAACCGCCACGGTCTGCGTCATCCAGCCGGGGTGTGCCCTGCGGGGAGTCTTTGCAGAAGCCGAACGACTGCAATGGGAGTACCTCGATTCGGTGAAGTTGTCCTCCGTGGTCAACCCGAAGGTGGACCTTGTGCAGCTGAAACTTGCCGCTCCGTAAGTGATCACTCACTTCCGGGGCCCTGACCTCCGGGAGTGCTTTATGTCTCGTCGATTGGCCTGGGCGCTCGTGCCCGTCGTACTGGTTGGCTCCATTGTCGCTCAACTTCGCAGCGCCGATAGCTCCACACCCGATCCCGCAGCGGTGGAGCGGGCTCGCAAGCAGGTCCGCATGCTCGACGACCTGTACAAGACAGCTGTTGTCCTTATCACCGAACACTACGTCCAGGACGAACAGGCGGTCGCCGCAGGAACCGCCGCCCGCCTGCTCTTCAAGAGCATGAAGGACAAAGGGTGGCACGAGGCCCGTCTGATCGATGCGACCGGCGAGCCCTATGAAGAAAAGAACGCCCCTGCCGATGAGTTCGAGAAGTCGGCGATTACCCAGCTGAAGGCGGGCCAGACCTTCGTCGACACAGTTATTGAAAAGGACGGCAAGCCCTACCTGCGGGCCGCTACTCCGGTTCCTGTCGTCTCAGACAAGTGCATCCTCTGCCACGCTCATTACAAGAACGTGGAAAAAGGCCAGCCGATCGGAGCGATTGGTTACATTGTCCCGATCGAGTAGCCACACGAATTGCGGGTGAGCGCTGACGCCTGTCACATCATCGCTCACCCACTCTTTTCCAAGTAATAAGTCATCATACGCCGCTCGCTCCTTGATCCCCACCAGCCCCTGCACTCAAGGTCTCTACCCCAGACCCCATACACTTGCACCTCGGCCCTGCTCTTTTCCCTCTCCCACGATTGACGACTGCCTCTGTACGCGGTCCAATCAGAGCCAGTGGATTCGTCCACGGTCCTCTCTCTGGTTGATTCGTCTGGGGTCTCTCACACCATGCACGACTTTGAATACGAATGCCCCCGCACATTGGCCGACGCGGTGGCCATCCTGGCCAAGGGCGACAGCCGACCGCTCGCCGGGGGGACAGACCTCATCGACCACATGCGAACCGGTCGTTTCCGCCCTGCTCTCGTCGTCGACGTGAAGAAGATTCCTGAACTCGGCCTGCTCGAATCGAATGACAAGGGACTACGGATCGGAGCTGCCGTGTCGTGCTTCCGGCTCCAGTCCAGTGCCACGGTCCGCGATCAATACTCCGCCATCGCCGACGCTGTCTCCATCATTGGCAGTGTGCAAGTCCAGAGCCGGGCCAGCATGGGCGGCAACCTTTGCACCAGCGGTCCCGCAGCCGACTCCGCCCCGGCTCTGCTGGCCCTGAGTGCTCAGTGTGTCATCGCCGGGCCGAAGGGCAATCGCACCGTCCCTCTCGAACAGTTTTTCACGGGCCCCGGCAAGAATGTGCTTCAGGCAGGCGAGATCCTCGTCGAGATCACCTGTCCGGCTCCAGCTCCGAAAAGCGGTTCCAACTACCGCCGCTTCATCCCCCGTAACGAGATGGACATCGCCGTCGTGGGAGTCGGTGTCAGCGTCACTCTCGACGCCTCCGGCCAGACGATCACCGCCGCTCGCATCGGCCTGGGTGCAGTCGGCCCCACACCGATTCTCGCGACCGAGGCAGCGAAGAAGCTGATCGGCAAGCCTGCCACGGATGAGAACTACAAGGCAGCGGGCGAAGCCGCCCGAGCTCAGACCAGCCCGATCGACGACATGCGGGGGACCGTCGAGTTCCGCCGTCACGTCACCGGCGTACTCGTCGAACGCTCGCTGCGGGAAGCGGTCGCCCGGGCCCGTGGCGAAAGCAAATACCACAGCCACGTCCGCATCCCCTGCTGCTAATTCCTTCTGGCCACCAGCCATCCGCCACACGCCAACCGCCGATCCGAAGGATCCCTCCCATGTCCCGTAAACGCGTTGTGTCCTGCACCATCAATGGAAGCGAACAGCAGTTCCTGTGCGAGCCACGGCAGACACTGCTGAGTGCCCTGCGTGACACCCTCGACATGACCGGCACCAAAGAAGGGTGCAGCAACGGCAACTGCGGTGCCTGTACGGTCGTCCTCGACGGTCGCCCGGTCGTCAGCTGTCTGGTGCTGGCCGTCGAGTGTGATGGCTCCCGCGTCGAGACCATCGAAGGCGTTGCCGAACCCGAGAAGCTGGCCCCGGTGCAGAATGCCTTCCTCGAGAACGCCGCCCTGCAATGCGGGATCTGTACCCCCGGCTTCATCATGCAGACCCAGGCTCTGCTCAAGGACAATCCAAATCCCACCGAGGAAGAGATCCGCTTCTTCCTCGCGGGGAACCTCTGCCGCTGCACCGGCTACGACAAGATCGTCAAAGCGGTCCAGCAGACAGCGGAAACAGCGGGTGCCTGCAAACCGGGATGTTGTGGCGGACACTGATCGAGATGGGGCGTCGCCAGTTTTGATTTCCGCTCGGGACAGACAGGAATGTCTGTCCTACTTTTTTGTGAACATTGCACTATGAGCACCAGCAAAATCGCCCTCATCACTGGAGCCGGAACAGGGATCGGGAAGGCCAGTGCGTTCGCGTTATTGAATGCAGGGTGGTCGGTCGTCTTCGCAGGCCGTCGGATCGATGTGCTGAACCAGGCCATCGCGGAGTCGGGAGCCCCGTCGGAGCGTACAATCGCCGTTGCCGCCGACGTTGCCGACCCGGCCTCCGTCGCCCAGCTGTTTGAGGAGACGAAAGCTCGTTTTGGCCGACTCGATTTGCTATTCAACAACGCTGGCGTGGCCATCGGTGGACCGATTGAAGATCTGACCTTCGAGCAGTGGCAGATGGTCGTCGAAATCAACCTGACCGGCCCATTCCTGTGTACCCAATATGCCGTCCGCATGATGAAGGAGCAGACTCCACGTGGCGGCCGGATCATCAACAACGGCTCGATCTCCGCCCACGTCCCGCGCCCGAACTCCGCTCCTTATACAGCCACCAAACACGCGATCACCGGCCTCACCAAATCAACCGCCCTTGATGGTCGCAAGTATGACATCGCCTGCTGCCAGATCGACATCGGCAACGCCGCCAGCGATCTGATCAAGGACCGCGCCCTCACCGGCCTGCCGCAGGCCAATGGCCAGATCGCCCCTGAACCGCTGATGGACCTCGACACCGTCGGCCAGACGATCCTGCACATCGCCAGCCTTCCCCCCTCCGCCAACGTCCTCACCATCACCCTCATGGCCACGAACATGCCCTACGTCGGCCGCGGGTGAACATCGCCATCCTCGCTCTCACCTCTCAGGCGAACCGCCACCTACCTAGTTGCTTATCTTGCTTTCCTTCTGTTCACATTCTGATTACTAAAGATAGTGTGGGCCCGTTTGGCATCGAGCAGTAAGGAGTTGAACAGAAGACAAGCAAGGAAACGAAGGAAGAAGAATACAAGATCGAATCATGAGGTAACGACTCCAACTGATTCTTCATCTGTGACTATCTGAGTAATCTGAGTACTTACTTCACGAGATTCATTTACGAAGCCACGAACCGCCGGTACTGGGCTGCGTACGTTCCATTCAGTTGCAACAACTCCTCGTGCGTGCCTTGTTCGATCAGCTTGCCATGATCGAGTACCAGCACCAGGTCGGCCTCGCGGATCGTACTCAGCCGGTGAGCCACGACGAAGCTCGTTCGCCCAGCCAGCAGCTTCTTCAGTGCGGTCTGCAACCGGTCTTCGGTATGGCTGTCGATACTGCTCGTCGCCTCATCCAGAATCAGAATTCGCGGATCGGCGATCATCGCCCGGGCGAAACAGATCAGCTGTCGCTGCCCCAGTGACAGCGACACGCCGCGTTCGCCCACCGGCGTATGGATCCCTTCCGGCAAGGCTTCGATCAGATCAGCACAGTCCAGCTGTGTAAAGACCCGCTGAACCTCATCATCAGTCGCAGCTGGCTTCCCAAACCGCACGTTCTCCGCCACCGTGCCGTAGAACAGAAAATTCTGTTGCAGCACGATCCCCATGTGGTGGTGAAGAGAGTCTCCGCTGAGCGTCTGGATGTCGTGCCCGTCGATCAGCACTCGCCCCGAGTTCGCCAGATAGAACTTCGACACCAGATTGATGATCGTCGTCTTCCCGCTGCCCGTATGCCCGACCAGCGCGATCGTCTGGCCCGGCTGGGCATGAAAATTGAAGTCGATCAGCACCAGCCGCTCGGGGTCATACCCAAAGTTCACGTTCTCAAACTGCACCTCGCCCCGCAGATCAGGCAGCGAGATCGCATCGGGCGGATCGACCCAGTCGGGCTGGGTGTCGAGCAGCTGGAACAACCGCTCAGCCCCTGCCATAGCTGTCATCGCCTGGTTGTACTGATTCCCGAGGACCGAGATCGGGGCGAAGAACAGGTTCGCCATGAAGAAGAACCCGACCAGATCGCCGACGTTCGTCGTACTGCCCGGCTGAAAGGCCCGCCAGCCTCCCACGATCAACATGAGCGCGATGAAGATCTGGCTGTTGAGTTCCAGCAGCGGCAGAAACTGGCCATGCGTCTTCATCACCACCGTGTTGAACCTCGAGTGATCCTCGGCCAGGTCGTCGAAGATCCGGGAATTCTCTTCCTGCCGCACGAAGGCCTGCGTCACACGGATCCCGACCACTGACTCGGCCAGCGTGGCTGTAATCCGGCTGAACGACTCCCGCATGTTGCGCAGGGCGACGCTCAACTTCTTGTGAAAGTGCTGATTGATGAACCAGATCACCGGAGCCAGACCCAGCACAATCAGGAACAAAACCGGGTCGTACCAGAGCATCGCAGCCGCCGCGATCACCATCTGGCCGACCTGCACCAGCGAGACAAACAGGACGTCCTGCACCCCCAACCGCAGATCCTCGACATCCGAGGTCATGCGACTGATCACGCGGCCCACTTTCGTCTGGTGAAACCACCGCATCGGCATCCGCTGAATGTGCGAGAAGAGAGCCTTCCGCAGATCGGTCACGACCGCTTCACCCAGTTCCAGCGCCAGTCGTTGCCGGTAGTGCATGACCACCTGCGTCGAGAGAGCGATGATCGCGAAAATCACCGCGCCCCAGATCACCCCCGGGACACTCTTCTCGGCGACCGGACCGCGAATCACCGCTGCGATCATCCACGTCAGTGCGGGCAGCTGGATCGAGCGCAACACCACCGTTACCAGCAGCCAGTTTCGTTTCGCTGCATACGGTCGAGTAAACTCGAACAGCCGCGAGATCAACCGATAATCGAGCGGTCGCTGACGCGGCTCATCCTCCCGGGCAATGTGCCGGGTTAGCGAGCGATTCAGATTGGTAACAGACGCCGTAGACATTCCGTGCAACAAGTGGGGACACGTGACGCGGCTCCCTGCCGCCAATGCATCCTAATGCATCGCCCCCACAACGCGAATCCTCACACGACTGGAACACCCTGTTGCCACAGTCTGAAGCAAGCGATAATCTCCGCACACGTTCCACGTCCTCAGCACCCCCAACTCTTCCCAATCATGGCCGAAAACCGCAACTTCTCCCCCGCCCAGCAAAAGATCATCAAGCGGTTCTACGACAATCGCGACCAGCTCGACGAGCAACACCTCGCCGAGAACGTGACGAATCTCTACCTGGCAACCAGCGAGAAGCAGAAAGCCAAAATCTGGAAAACCGTCGAAGAGATGATGGCCCGCCTCGGAGTCCCTGAAAGCCGGATCCAGCACATCCTCGACAAGAAAGATCCCGCCATCCTCGCTGAAGTGGTCAAGGATCTGCAAAGCGGCAAGATCAAGAAGCCCGCTCCTCCTGCCAAACCGCAATAGCTCTTTCACGGCCCCTCGACCGAAACAAGTTGTGTGGCAGGAAGGTGCCTGCCGAAGATTTGGGGGCTGTCAGCCCAGCTTCCGCCACCCCTCACCGGAGCATAGCACTGGCTCGTGAAAAATCTCCGCCAGCATCTCGGCGGAATCGACCAGCCTGGGCCCCGGCCGGTTGAAATATTGATTCCCATCGACGGCATATACTCGCCCGGCCTGCACAGCTCTCAGCTCTCTCCAGCGCGACTCTTCCTGCAGCATCATCGCCTCATCACACGTCCGTTCAAGATCGAAGCCACACGGCATCAGCACCAGCAGGTCGGGGTCCGCTTCCGCGAGTGCTTCCCACGTCAGCCACGGAGAGTGCTTCCCCGCCTCCCCCACAACGGACAATCCACCAGCGGCGGCCACAAGCTCTGGCACCCAGTTCCCCGCCGACATCAGCGGTGAGAGCCACTCGATGCAGGCCACTCGTGGCTGCGTTCGACAGGCCACTCGCTGCCGCAGGGCGTCCAACCGATGTCGGAGTCCTCGTACGACTTCAACTCCACGCGTGGTCACGCCCAAAGCGTCCGCCACCGTCTGAATATCATCCCAGGTCTCTGCCAGACACGTCGGCTTGAGCGACACGAGCCGTGTCCCGGCAAGTGCTTCGACCCCGAGAGCTTCCAGCACATCCTTGTCGCTGACAGCACAGACCTCGCACAGCGTCTGCGTCAGGATGACATCGGGTTTCAGAGACGCTAATCGCGGCCCATCCACTTCATAGATCGACAGCTGATCGGCCAGGAGAGACTTTACCTGAGAATCAATCTCTCGACTCGATGCTGACGGGTCGAGGCGAGGTCGTGAGCAGACAGGGAGTGCTGATACTTCGGCCGGAAAGTCACACTCATGCGAGCGCCCCACCAGCCAGTCCGTACACCCCAGTGCTGCCACGATCTCCGTGGAACTCGACAGCAGCGAGACGACTCTCAGTGGCTGACTCACAGCTTCTCTCCTGCGTCCACTGAACAATAAAAAAGGCAGACCACCGGAGTGTCTGCCTTATCGATTGATTCGAGTCCATCACCCGCCGGACCAAACCTCACACCGCCTGAGCCACCAGGTCGGACTTCCCCTGAGCCTTTGACTCTGCCGCCTGCGCCACTCCCAGCGGGCTGAACAGCAAAACGCAGAAGACTGGAGTGCTGAGGAAATACTTGGCGAACGGAATCGCCGCGATCATACAGGCCTTCAGCCCATCGAGCGTCGGCGGATACATTTCGATCGAGTAGATGTGCCGCCAGGCCGCCCACACCAGAAAGTTCGTCAGCAGGAAGTACAAGCTGCAGGCCAGAAAACCGCCTGCTTGAACCCGGCCGAACGAGCGGTACTCGCTCAGCGGACGGCCCAGTAGAGCAAACAGCGGATAGGCCAGATAGTTCCCCGGATCAAGCTGAGAGAAATCTCGCGAGAGAGCCAGAATTCCGAGATCGCCGAGAAACAGCATCCCCAGCATCAGCCCCACAGCCTGCCACCGGCTCTTCAGAAACGCACCGGCATACAACCCGATTGCAATAATCGGAGTGAAACCCCACGCATAGTTGATCGACTTCATGTCGTATCCGGCACTGCTCAACCGGACGGCCAGCTGTGGAGCCAACCGCATCAGCACTGCAACAGCTGCCAGAGTGAACCAGAACCCCCACCGGGGACGCGAGGATGTTGCCGCCGACATGTAATCTCTCCATAATCCGAACCGACAGACTCCTGTCGTCTCTCGAACCGCAAAGCGTAGACAGCCCGCCCCCCCGCGTCAATCAGTATCCACCGGACTTTTCCTACCACCTCCTGCTCACACTTGAATTCCCGCAAAAACTCCTCGACCGCCCTCCCCATTTCCCCCTCAACATTTCCTCTCGTTCCCTCTTTCCTCAGAGGAACTCCCGCCCTGTTTCGAGTATCATCCTCCCCA